>NZ_JBSFYR010000054.1:0-50026 GCF_053599875.1 Streptomyces sp. NPDC005151
GCATCGCAAGGCGGAGGATTGAGCCATGGCGGAGCCATGGTGATGGACGACAACGCCGCGAGGTGCGTGCCCCGGCCCCGTGACGCCGCCCCCCATTGCCGGTCGGTCCAAGTCTTCCGATCGGACGAGCTGCTGATCCGATCGGGGGACGCCCCCGCCGCGCTCCACCCTGAGGGCGCATACGCCTGAACTACGCTCGGAATGCCCTGGCCGGAGTCCCGGCGGGCAACGCGTGCAGCGAAGTGGAGCGTGGCCCGTGACGGATCAGGCGGTGGACACCAGCGGCCCGGCGACGGCAGCGGGTACCGAGGAGCCGTCCGGCGCCGCACCACCCCTATTCTTCGGCCGCGAACGCGAGTTGAAGGCGCTGAGGGCCGATATCGAACGGGCCGGGCTGGACACCCTGGCCGGCCGCAAGACCGCCCGTGCCCGGGTCCTGCTGATCGCCGGACGCCCCGGCTCCGGACGCACCGCACTCGCCGATGAACTCGCCCGCGGGCTCATGGACACCGGCGACTACCCCGACGGGCTGCTCCGGGTCCGGCTCACCGAACCCGGCGGCGCACCCGTCCCCACCGAACGCACCGCACGCGAGCTCCTCGGCCAACTGGGCGTCACCGGCCCGCCCGGCGCGGACGGTGACGAACTGTCCGAGATGGTCCGCGAGGCCCTCGCCGCACGGAGCGCCCTGCTGCTGCTCGACGACGCGGCCGACGCCGAGCAGGTCGACCCGCTGCTGCCGGACAACCCGGACTGCCTCGTCGTCGCCACCGCGCAGGGCCCGCTGACCGGCATCCCCGGCGTCCGGCCCTGCACCGTCGGCGGTCTCGACGCGGGCTCCGCCGTCCAGCTGCTGGCCCGCACCATCGGCCAGGTCAGGATCACCGTCGACCCGCGGACCGCCGAGACCCTCGCCGAGGTGTGCGGCGGGCAGCCGGCCGCCCTGGTCATGATCGGCGGCTGGCTCGCCACCCATCCGATGGCATCGGTCGCCGACGTCACCAAGCAGCTGCACGAGCTGCCGGACGACGACGAGCAGTCCACCGGTGCCCGCCCGCTGGCCCGTGCCTTCCGGCTGGTCCACGAGTCCCTGCCGCCGACCGCCGCCCGGATACTGCGCCTGCTCGCGCTCGCCCCGGCCGGACTCGCCGACGCCCACACCGCCTCCGCTCTGGCCGGCTGCTCGGTCTCGGCCGCCCAGTCGACCCTCGACGACTTCGTCCTGCTGGGCCTGCTGCGGACCAATGGCGCGGAGCTGTCGCAGTACGAGGTGCCCGGCTGCCTCGTCCCGCTGCTGCGCGCCCTGCTGGCGGACCGGGACCGGCCGGCCGAGATCCAGCTGGCCCGGGCCCGGATGCTGGAGCGGACCGTACGGCAGCTGCAGTCCTGCCGGGCGGTCACCGAGCCGGAGGGCTCCCCGGCCGGCAAGAAGCTCGCCGGGCTGCCGCGCTCGCTGCGCTTCCCACATCCCGAAGCGGCCGCCGCCTGGCTGCGGATCCGCCGGCCCGCTCTGCTCGCCTCCGCCCGGATCGCCGTCGAGGACGGTGAACTCGACACCCTGGCACGGCGGTTGGTGGCCGCGCTGGTGCGGGCGCTGGCCGTGCACCAGGGAACCGAGGCTGCCGCCCCCGATCTGTACGGGCTGCACGGACTGGTCCTGGCCGTCGCCGAGCGGCGCGAGCTGCCCCGTGAGCAGGCTGCCGCGCTGCTCAATCTCGCCGATCTGGATGCCAGG
Source organism: Streptomyces sp. NPDC005151 (assembly GCF_053599875.1). Classification (NCBI taxonomy): domain Bacteria; kingdom Bacillati; phylum Actinomycetota; class Actinomycetes; order Kitasatosporales; family Streptomycetaceae; genus Streptomyces; species Streptomyces sp. NPDC005151. The sequence goes on from NZ_JBSFYR010000054.1 coordinate 1,736, forward strand.
ACCGGGCGTACGAAGGAGGCGCTGACCCGATACCGGGCCGCGCTGGACGCCGGGCGGGCGGCGAAGGACCCGTACGCGACCGGCAGGGCGATGGAATCCGTAGGCGGTGCCTACGCCGAGCTGGGGGACTTCCACCGGGCCTCCGACTGGTTCGGCCGGGCGCTCGCGCAGCGGCTCACCCAGGGCGAGCGTGCCGACGAGGCGCGCTTGTACGGGCGGCTCGGCTCCGTCCACACCTATGCCGGGCGGTACGGCGAGGCGCTGCGGAACTGGCGGGCCGCGGCGGCCGGGTACCGCAGGCTCGGCGACCTGCCCGCCCAGGCGCGGGCGCTCAGTGAGGCCGCGCGGGTGCAGGAGTACGCGGGGCGGCCGCAGGAGTCGCTGCAGACCTGCCAGGAGGCCGTGGAGCGGGCGCGGCAGGCCAAGGACGTTCGCCTGCAGGCGGCGCTGGAGCTCCGGCTGGCCGACACCCTCGAACGGCTCGGAGACCCCGCTGCGGCCCGGCTGCACCGCGGTATGGCGGACAGACTGCTGGGCGAGAAGGGCTCTACCTGCGAAATCCGCAGTGCGTCGGCAGAAAATTAATGCTTTGTAAGGCTAGACAGCAGGAAGCCCTTCATTAGACTGGCCCTGCCGCGGACCTCCGTGGTGTCTCCATTTACACTAAGTGTGTCCGGGTATGTACCGCCATGCCCGAGTAAACCCTCTGAGTCAAGGACCGTGATCGACGTGAAGGTCGGCATCCCCCGCGAAGTCAAGAACAACGAGTTCCGCGTGGCCATCACGCCCGCCGGTGTGCATGAGCTCGTCCGCAACGGCCACCAGGTCGTCGTCGAGCAGAACGCCGGCGTCGGGTCCTCGATCACGGACGAGGAGTACGCCGCCGCCGGTGCGCAGATCCTGCCCACCGCCGACGAGGTCTGGGCCACGGCCGACCTGCTGCTGAAGGTCAAGGAGCCGGTCGCCGAGGAGTACCACCGCCTCCGCAAGGACCAGACGCTCTTCACCTACCTGCACCTCGCCGCCTCCCGCGAGTGCACGGACGCGCTGCTGGAGTCCGGCACCACCGCCATCGCGTACGAGACCGTCGAGACCGCGAACCGCGCACTCCCGCTGCTCGCGCCGATGTCCGAGGTCGCGGGCCGCCTGGCCCCCCAGGTCGGCGCCTACCACCTGATGCGCTCGGTCGGCGGCCGCGGTGTGCTGCCGGGCGGCGTCCCGGGCACGGCCCCCGGTGAGGCGGTCGTCATCGGCGGCGGTGTCTCCGGCTGGAACGCCACGCAGATCGCCGTCGGGCTCGGCTTCCACGTCACGCTGCTCGACAGGGACATCAACAAGCTGCGCGAGGCCGACAAGGTCTTCGGCACCAAGGTCAAGACCGTCGTCTCCAACTCCTTCGAGCTGGAGAAGGCCGTCGTCGAGGCCGACCTCGTCATCGGCGCCGTGCTGATCCCCGGCGCGAAGGCCCCGAAGCTGGTCACCAACGAGCTCGTCGCCAAGATGAAGCCCGGAAGTGTACTTGTCGACATTGCAATCGATCAGGGTGGTTGCTTCGAGGACTCGCACCCGACGACGCACGCCGATCCGACCTTCACGGTCCACAACTCGGTCTTCTACTGCGTCGCCAACATGCCTGGCGCGGTGCCGAACACCTCCACGTACGCGCTCACCAACGCGACGCTGCCGTACATCCTGGAGCTCGCAAACCGCGGTTGGGTCGAGGCGCTGCGCCGCGACGCCGCGCTCGCCAAGGGCCTCAACACCCATGAGGGCCAGGTCGTTTACCGCGAGGTGGCGGAGGCGCACGGCCTGGAGCGCGTCGAGCTGAGCACGCTTCTCGGCTGACGAGTCAACGCATCCCGTCAACCCTGCACGTCCGGCCGGACCTTGCCGAGCAAGGTCCGGCCGGACGTGTGTCGGCCCCCGTGAGGCCTTCGCGCAACTTGCGTCGAATGTAACCCTTTACCCGTTTCGTGCAGTTGTGAAATGTGCGCCGGAGTGACTGTGAACCCTTGACAGGGGGGTGTTCGATTGCCGACACATCGGGCCGGGTCCGGCGGATTGTGTTGCTGCGAACCGGTGACACGCCATAGAGTCGCCAATCGTCGGCATGGTGTCACGCTGACCTATCGATAAGTTTCCTGGTTACGTCCAAGGAGGTAAGACGACTTGTGAATGAGTCGACATTTACTCCCGGGGGTGTTCAACCAGGGATGCCTGCACGGGGCCAGAGCCCGATCGGGCTGGAGGCTGTCGGCTCCGTCGCTGTCCGCACCTTCGCCACCCACCAGCACATGACGACAGCCCCCCAGATGATGGACGGCCTAAACGTGAACGCCATGGCCGGCAACGAGAGTGGCCGGGAGACCGCCCACTTCGCCGACTTCGACGAGGTGCCCCAGGGGCACTTCTACGACCCCGACGCCGAGTACGAGCCCGATCCGGAGTACGCGGCCACCCTCGCGCCCGACGCTGCCCGCCAGCGCCGCGAGCGGATCGGCCCGACCGGCCGGCCCCTGCCCTACTTCCCGATCCCGGGTCCGCTGACCGACCACGGTCCCGGGAAGATCATCGCGATGTGCAACCAGAAGGGCGGCGTCGGCAAGACCACGTCGACCATCAACCTGGGTGCCGCACTAGCGGAGTACGGACGCCGTGTCCTGCTCGTCGACTTCGACCCGCAGGGCGCCCTGTCCGTCGGTCTCGGCGTCAACCCGATGGAGCTCGACCTCACGGTCTACAACCTGCTCATGGAGCGGGGCATGTCGGCCGACGAGGTCCTCCTGAAGACCGCCGTGCCCAACATGGACCTGCTCCCGAGCAACATCGACCTGTCGGCTGCCGAAGTGCAGCTGGTCAGCGAGGTGGCCCGGGAGTCCACGCTGCAGCGCGCCCTGAAGCCGCTGATGGCCGACTACGACTACATCGTGATCGACTGTCAGCCCTCGCTGGGCCTGCTCACGGTGAACGCCCTGACGGCCGCTCACAAGGTGATAGTGCCGCTCGAGTGCGAGTTCTTCGCTCTGCGCGGCGTGGCACTGCTCACCGAGACCATCGAGAAGGTCCAGGAGCGGCTCAACCCGGAGCTGGAGCTCGACGGCATCCTTGCGACCATGTACGACTCCCGTACGGTGCACAGCCGCGAGGTGCTCGCGCGGGTCGTCGAGGCCTTCGACGAGCACGTCTACCACACGGTGATCGGGCGCACGGTGCGTTTCCCGGAGACCACGGTCGCCGGTGAGCCCATCACCACGTACGCCTCCAACTCGGTCGGTGCCGCCGCCTATCGCCAGCTCGCCAGGGAGGTGCTCGCCCGGTGTCACGCCGAGTGAGTCTGCCCGGGGCCGACGAACTGTTCCGTACCACCGGGGGGATGGGGCTGCAGTCCTCGTCCCCCGCGGAGCGGCGGCGCAAGGCGAACGGCGGGGCGCGGGTACCGGCTCCGGCCGGTGGGAACGAGACTGCGGCGGACAGCTCCGGAGCGACCGGGGGAGCGGCCGAGGCCGGCGCCGTACCCGCCCAGGAGGAGCACGCGCCGGCGGACGCCGACGCGGGGGATTCCCGCAGCCGCGGCGACGACAGCGACCGGGTGGCCGTGGCCGCGCAGGCGGGCCGCCGCCCCTCGGCCTCCTCCTCCTCTTCCGCCGCCGCGCAGCAGGAGGCCGTTCCGGCCGTCCAGCAGCAGCGCAGGCGCGGAGGCGGGCGCGGGGCGAACCGGCGGCCCAGCGGCCGGGAACGCCACGACGAGAAGATCACCGTCTATGTCTCCGCCGAGGAACTGATGGACCTCGAGCACGCGCGGCTCGTGCTGCGCGGCGAGCACGGGCTCGCCGTCGACCGCGGGCGGATCGTCCGTGAGGCGGTCGCGGTGGTCCTCGCGGACCTGGAGGCGCGGGGCGACGCGAGCATCCTCGTACGGCGGCTGCGCGGCCGCTGACCGGCAGGGCGCCGGTAGCCTGCCCGGAGAGCCGCGCTGCTCAGCGGGCGGACCGTACCGTAGCGGCCACTGCCGACCGGCGGTCCGGCCCGTCCTGAACGGGCTGCCGCCCGCCGCCCGTATCCCGCCGCACCCTGGACCTCCATGCCGACGAACGACGACCCCGCCCGCACCCCCCGGCGCCCCCTGGGGCGCGGTCCGGGGGGCCGGCCTGCGCCGGGTGCGGAGGAGCCGTCGGCGAGCGGGGTGCCGGGGGAGGCCGGCGCCCCGGTCGTGCCGCCCGCCACGCCGCTTCCCGTCACCGGGACCGCGGAGTCCTCGGCGGTCACATATGGCGACGTGAAGTCGGCGTACGGCGACGGGGCGACGGCGTCCGCGGACGGGCACGGCACCGCGTCCGCGGACGCCGGCCCCGCTGCCGCCAGAGAGCCTGCGGCGCTCGCAGAGCCCGCAGAGCCCGCAGAGCCCGCAGAGCCCGCAGAGCCCGCAGAGCCCGCAGAGCCCGCAGAGCCCGCAGAGCCCGCAGAGCCCGCAGAGCCCACGGAGCCCACAGAGTCCGTAGAGTCCGTAGAACCTGCGGCGCCCGCAGAGCCCGCGGCGCCGGTAGAACCTGCGGTGCCCGCAGAGCCCGCGGAGCTGGAGCTGCCGGATTCCGCTGGGCCCGCGGATTCCGCTGGGCCCGAGGATTCCGCTGGGCCCGCGGATTCCGCTGAACCCGCGGGCGACGGGCGGTTCACCGTTCGGCTCGCCAACTTCGAGGGGCCGTTCGATCTTCTTCTGCAGCTCATCTCCAAGCACAAGCTCGATGTGACCGAAGTCGCTCTCTCCAAAGTCACGGATGAGTTCATGGCCCACATTAGGGCCATGGGGCCGGACTGGGATCTCGACCAGACCACCGAGTTCCTCGTCGTCGCCGCGACCCTGCTCGATCTCAAGGCGGCCCGGCTGCTGCCCGCCGCCGAGGTCGAGGACGAGGCGGATCTCGCGCTGCTCGAAGCGCGCGACCTGCTCTTCGCGCGCCTCCTGCAGTACCGCGCGTACAAACGCATCGCGGAGATCTTCAGCGCCCGGCTCGAGTCGGAGGGACGGCGTTTTCCACGGACCGTCGGGCTGGAGCCGCACCATGCCGAGCTGCTGCCCGAGGTGGTCATCAGCATCGGCGCCGAGGGGTTCGCCGGGCTCGCCGTGAAGGCGATGCAGCCCAAGCCCAAGCCGCAGGTGTACGTCGATCACATCCACGCCCCGCTGGTCAGCGTGCGGGAGCAGGCCGAGATCGTGGTGGCGCGGCTGCTGGAGGCGGGGGAGATCAGTTTCCGGCAGCTCACCGAGGACGCCGCGGACACCCTCACCGTCGTCGCCCGGTTCCTCGCGCTGCTGGAGCTGTACCGGGAGAAGGCCGTCACCCTCGACCAGGAGGAGGCGCTCGGCGAGCTCATGGTGCGCTGGGCCGGGGGAGCGGATGCCGCACCGAGGGTGACGGACGAGTTCGACCAGGACGTACAGGAGGACGCAGAGGCATGAGTGAGCGCAGCGAGCAGGGTGGCATCGGCGCCACCGTCGCGGATCTTGAGCTCAAGCCCGCCCTGGAGGCGGTCCTGATGGTCGTCGACGAGCCCGCCACCGAGGAACACCTGGCCAAGGTGTTGGAGCGGCCGCGGCGGGCCGTCGCCGATGCGCTGCGGGAGCTGGCCGACGAGTACACCGTGCAGCGCCGCGGTTTCGATCTCCGGTCGGTCGCGGGCGGCTGGCGCTTCTACACGCGCCCGGAGTACGCGGAGGCCGTCGAGGGCTTCGTGCTGGACGGCCAGCAGGCCCGGCTCACCCAGGCGGCTCTTGAGACCCTGGCAGTGGTCGCGTACCGGCAGCCGGTCAGCCGCTCACGCGTCTCCGCGGTGCGCGGTGTGAACTGTGACGGCGTGATGCGGACCCTCCTGCAGAGGGGCCTGGTCGAGGAAGCGGGCGCGGAACCCGAAACAGGTGCGATCCTGTACAGGACGACGAACTACTTTCTGGAGCGGATGGGCCTGCGCGGCCTGGATGAGCTCCCGGAGCTCGCGCCCTTCCTCCCCGAGGCGGACGCGATCGAGGCTGAGACGCTAGAGGGTGTGCCGTCGTTCGATCCGGACGCACCGGACACCCCGGATACTCACGCAGACGACAAGACGGAATTTTGATGCGAAGCAGTGGCAGGAACAGCGGAAGCGGCAGCGGCAAGAGCGGCGGCAACCGGAACCCCCGGGGTGGCGGCGCCGGGCGTGACGACAGGCAGGACCAGCGTCCCCGCCGGCCCCGGCCCGAGGAGCGCCGCTACGACGTGGGCGGCACGACCGGTGCCGGCGAGAAGAGCGGCGACGGCCCCCGCAAGGGCCGTGGCGCCGCGGCGCGCGGTGGCGCCAAGGGCGGGCCGAAGACCGCGCAGGGCGGCGGCAGGAGCGGCGGCCCGCGGCGTGGACCGCAGGGCGCCCCGTCCCGTCCGCGCGAGCTCGACGCCAAGATCGAGCAGCGCAACCGGGACAGGTACGCGAACAAGCCCGACATCAAGACGCCCAAGACATTCCCCGGTGCCGAGCAGGAGGGTGAGCGCCTGCAGAAGGTCCTCGCCCGCGCCGGCATGGGCTCGCGCCGCGCGTGCGAGGAGCTGATCGAGCAGTCCCGTGTCGAGGTCAACGGGCAGATCGTCGTCGAGCAGGGCATGCGCGTCGATGTGCACAAGGACGAGATCAAGGTCGACGGTCTGACCGTCGCCGCCCAGTCGTATCTCTTCTTCGCGCTGAACAAGCCCGCCGGTGTCGTCTCCTCGATGGAGGACCCGGACGGCCGCCAGTGCCTCGGCGACTACGTCACCAACCGTGAGACGCGTCTCTTCCACGTCGGCCGGCTGGACACCGAGACCGAGGGCATCATCCTGCTCACCAACCACGGCGAGCTGGCCCACCGTCTCACCCACCCCAAGTACGGCGTGAAGAAGACCTACCTGGCCGCCATCCAGGGACCGCTCCCGCGTGAGCTGGGCAAGCGCCTCAAGGACGGCATCCAGCTGGAGGACGGGTACGCCCGCGCCGACCACTTCCGGGTCGTCGAGAACACCGGCAAGAACTACCTGGTCGAGGTGACCCTCCACGAGGGCCGCAAGCACATCGTCCGCCGCATGCTGTCCGAGGCGGGTTTCCCGGTCGAGCGGCTCGTACGGACGTCCTTCGGGCCGATCCCGCTGGGCGACCAGAAGTCCGGCTGGCTCCGCCGCCTCACCAACACCGAGGTGGGCATGCTGATGCGGGAGGTCGGTCTCTAGGGGCCTCTTCGCCCGCGGCTCTGTCCGCTCTCCGGCCCGCGGCCGGTTCCTGGCTTCGATTTTCGAACAGGAATCGGCCGCGGGCCTTTTGCTGCCGCTGTTGCGCCTTTATAGTCAGAGTGACTATTAAGGAGGCGGGTGTGAGTCTCGCGGACATCCTCGATCCCCTGCAGCAACCCCTGGTGACGGTCCTGGACACACCGGTCAGCTGGACCGAGGTCCTCGGCTTCGGCAGCGGAGCGCTGTGCGTCTGGCTCGTGGCCCGTCAGCACCTCGCCAACTGGCCGATCGGCATCGCCAACAACCTCTTCTTCATCCTGCTGTTCACCCAGTCCGGTCTGTACGCCGACGCCGGCCTGCAGATCGTCTTCATCACCCTTGCCGTGTACGGCTGGTGGACCTGGACCCACGGGGGTGGACCGGGTTCGTCCGCCCTGCCGGTGCGCAGTACCACGCGCAGCGAATGGGCCTGGCTGTGCGCGGCAGGGGTGGCGGGGGCCCTCGCCCTGACCGTCCTGCTCGACCGTGCCACCGACTCGACCGTGCCGTTCTGGGACGCCCTGACGACCGCGCTGTCGCTGGCGGCGACGTACGGGCAGTGCCGGAAGCTGGTCGAGTCGTGGTGGCTGTGGATCGCCGCCGACCTGGTGTACATCCCGCTCTACGCGTACAAGGAGCTCTATCTGACCTCCCTGCTGTACGTCGGGTTCCTGACGCTGTGTCTGGTCGGGCTGCGCAACTGGAAACTTGATCTCGCGGTGCGGCAGCGGGAGTTGGCGGAGGTGGCCCGGTGAAGCGGTTCGCGCACGGGCTCGTGCTCGGCAAGTTCTATCCGCCGCACACCGGCCATCACCACCTCGTCCGCACCGCCCAGGACCGCTGCGAGCGGCTGACCGTCCTGGTCTGCGCAGCCTCCGTCGAGTCCGTCCCGCTCGCCGATCGCGTCGCCTGGATGCGGGAGGTGCATCCGGACGTACGGGTCGTCGGCGCCGTCGACGACACCCGGATGGATCTCCACGACCCGGCGATCTGGGACGCCCACATGGCTGTCTTCACCGAGGCCGTCCCGGAACCGGTCGACGCCGTCTTCACCTCGGAGTCGTACGGGGACGAACTGGCCCGCCGCTTCGGTGCCGAATCCGTCCGCGTCGACCCCGACCGCACGGTCTTTCCGGTCTCCGGCACCGCCGTCCGGAAGGACCCGGTGGGCTGCTGGGACTTCCTCGAACCGCCCGTACGGGCCGCGCTCACCCGCCGGATCGTCGTCCTCGGCGCCGAGTCCACCGGAACCACCACGATGGCCCGCGCCCTCGCCGACCACTACCGGCGGCGCGGCGGCGTCTGGGCACAGACCCGGTACGTCGCCGAGTACGGGCGGGAGTTCAGCGAACAGAAGCTGGCCGCACTGCGTGCCCGGTGGCCCCAGGCGCAGTGGGAGGACGTCGCCTTCACCACCGACGACTTCCCGCTGATCGCCGAGGCGCAGAACGCCAAGGAGGAGGCCGCCGCCCGGACCGGGTCCCCGGTGCTCATCTGCGACACCGACTCCTTCGCCACCACCGTCTGGCACGAGCGGTACGTCGGCGGCCGCAACCCGCTCGTCGAGGAGACCGCCGACCGGGTCAGCCACCACCTGTGGCTGCTCACCGACCACGACGGCGTCGCCTTCGAGGACGACGGGCTGCGCGACGGCGAGGAGCTGCGGCCCTGGATGACCGACCGGTTCCGGGCCGAACTCACCCGCACCGGAAGGACGTTCGTCGAGCTGGCCGGGACGCATGAGAAGCGCCTGGAGACCGCGCTCACCGCTGTCGACGCCCTGCTCGCCGCAGGCTGGAACTTCGCCGCACCCCTCCCGGAGCGACGATGAGTACCGCCCCGGAGGGCTACGACCCGCATGCCTTCGAGCCGTTCGCCGTCACCGTCGACCTCGCGGTTTTCACGGTCCGCGACGGACGGCTGCACGTCCTGCTCGTCGAACGCGGCGAGGACCCGTACAAGGGCCACTGGGCGCTGCCCGGCGGCTTCGTCCTGCCCCGTGAGTCCGCCGGGTCCGCCGCCCGCCGGGAGCTCGCGGAGGAGACCGGGCTGACCGAGTCCACCGTCTCCGCCCTCCACCTGGAACAGCTGCGCACCTACAGCGATCCGGACCGCGACCCCAGGATGCGGGTCGTCTCCGTCGCGTACGCCGCGCTCGTCCCCGACCTGCCGGAGCCGCGCGGCGGCGGGGACGCGGCCAACGCCCGCTGGTGGGACGCCGGAGCACTCGGCGCGCTCGCCTTCGACCACGACCGCATCCTCGCCGACGCACACGACAGGATCGGCGCCAAACTCGAATACACGTGTCTTGCCACCGCCTTCTGCCCGGCCGAGTTCACCCTGGGCGAGCTCCAAAAGGTGTACGAGACCGTCTGGGGCGTCGAGCTCGACCGACCCAACTTCCGGCGCAAGGTCCTCACCACGCCCGGCTTCGTCCAGACCGTGGAGGGATCACCGCGCCGCACCGGCGGACGGGGGAAACCGGCCGCCCTGTACCGGGCGGGTGCCGCCACCGCCCTGCACCCTCCACTGCTGCGACCGGAAGGAAGAAGCACATGATCGTGACCAGGACCATCACCAAAGGCGCTGCCACCGGCGCGCTGACCGGGCTCGCGCTCGGTGACGCGCTGGGCTTCCCGACCGAATTCAACAACGTGCCCTCGATCCTCGCCAAGTGCGGGCCGTGGCGGCAGATGCGGCTGCCGCGTCCCGCGATCGTCTCCGACGACACCCAGATGACGCTGGCCCTCGCGCGGGGCATCCGCACCGCCATGGACCGGGGACTGCTCACCGCGCTGCGGCTGACCCGGCCGGTACGCGAAGAATTCGTCGAGTGGTACCACTCACCGGACAACAACCGCGCCCCCGGCCGCACCTGCATGACCGCCTGCCGGCTGCTCGACAGCGACCGGCTCTGGCAGGAGGCCAGCCAGACCGGCTCCAAGGGCTGCGGCGCCAATATGCGGGTGGCGCCCGTCGGACTCGTACCCGGGCTGAGCGAGGAACAGCGCTCCGGCGCGGCGCAGTTGCAGGCCGCCCTCACGCACGGACATCCCACGGCGCTCGCCGCCTCCGACCTGATGGCGCGCGCGGTGTACCTGCTGGCGCAGGGCGCGGAGCCGGTGGGGCTGATCGGGCAGCTGCGCTCGTACGCGTACGAGAACAGCAGCCGTTACCTCTCGCGCTGGCTCGGCGACCTGTGGCGGTACACGGGCGACGACTCCGGCGAGAGCTACATCCGGCGCGGCTGGGACGAGTGCCTGACCGCACTGGCCCGGGTGCAGGACGCCCTGCGCGACCCGTCACCGGAGGGCGACCCGTGCGAGACGACCGGCGACGGCTGGATCGCCGAGGACGCCCTCGCCACGGCCCTGCACTGCTTCCTGCTGTTCCCCGACGAACCGGTCACCGCTCTGCGCCGGGCCGCCTGCACGCGCGGCGACTCCGACTCGATCGGCTGCCTGACCGGGGCACTGGCCGGGGCACATCTGGGGGCCGCGGCCTGGCCCAAGGAGTGGTCGGAGCGGATCGAGTACCGCAGCGATCTGCTGTCGCTGGGGGCGCTCTGGGACTCTTGATCCATGCGCACGAAAACGATGCACCTGCACGAGGCCGGGCTGCCGGTCACGGACTTCGGCCCGGTACTCGCCGAGGAACCCGGACCGCTGCTGTTCGCCACGGTCTCCGGGGCGCATCTGTACGGGTTTCCGTCCCGGGACTCGGATGTGGACCTGCGGGGGGTCCACCTCCTGCCCGCGGAGGATCTCGTCGGGCTGCGCGAGCCGGAGGAGACACGTTCGCGGATGTGGGACCGGGACGGGATCGAGATGGATCTCGTCACGCACGACCTGCGGAAGTTCGTCCGGCTGATGCTGAAGCCGAACGGATATGTGCTGGAACAGTTGCTCTCGCCGCTGGTGGTGCACACGAGTGAGCTGCATGCGGAACTGATGGAGCTTGCGCCTCGGGTGGTGACCCGCAACCATGCCCACCACTACCGGGGGTTCGCGAAGACGCAGTGGCGGCTGTACGAGAGCACCCGTGAACTGAAGCCGCTGCTCTACACGTTCCGGGCGCTGCTGACCGGTATCCATCTGATGCGCAGCGGAGAGGTACGGGCGCACCTGCCGACCCTGCTGGGGGAGGTGGCGGCGCCGGGGTATCTGCCGGAGCTGATCGCGGCCAAGGCGGAGGCAGAGCACGGGGGCGCCGGGGGTGTGGACGGCGCGGTGGTGTCCGGCGACGTGGAGGCGTTGCACCGGGTGCTCGACGAGGCGCAGGAGGAGTCGGGGCTGCCGGAGGCGGCCGGGCGTGCGGGGTTCGACGGGCTGCATCAGCTCGTGGTGCGTGCGCGGTTGGCCGGGGGCGGGGCTCTGTCCTCGATCTCCCCCTGATCCAAAGGGCATGGGGGGACCCCCTCGACGGGCCTGAGGGCGGCTCGTCCGCGAGGTGCTGGTCGTATACGGGGGTGACCCCGCCGGGGACGGTCCGTGGTGACCCGGTGTCCCTCCGGGGCGTTTCCCCGGGCGACGAACGTCCGAGCGCGACGCGGGGGAGACCGGGGTCTTCTTCATAGCCCTGCGGGGACTCCTCTGCGCGACCCCGGACCGGCCGTCACGGGGCAGCAGACCGGTGGTGGTTGCGGGCGGGCCCGTTCAGCCGATGCCAGGTGACAGCGCCGACGTTCGGCGGGTGCGAATCAGGAAGTCCTCCACCCGGGCCCGGTCCGGCTCCGGTGGGAGCGGGGAGCCCGCTGCCGCCTCGTCGTTCTCCTCGGCCAGGCGGGTCATCCGGCGTTCGACCTCCGGCCAGGGAACCTCGCCGCGCTTCACCGCGAGCAGTTCCTCCCTGGCCGCGCCGACGTCGACCGTCAGCTCTCCCGTACGCAGCAGATCCCGGCCGCTCGCCAGCAGCCGCAGCAGATGCATGGCGTGCTTCCAGCGCGGCGCACCGTAACTACGGACATCCGCCTCCAGCTTCCTGCGCTGGCCCAGCGCGTAGCGGACGAAGGTCCGGTGGGCGAGACGGGACAGGAACGCCCTGCGCAGGGAGAGGAGTTCGTGGCCGACGGGGGTGACCTGTTCCACCAGGGGGGAGTGCAGGCACTCCAGGACATTGGGGTTGGCGATCAGCGCCAGTTCGCAGAAGCGCTCCAGTTCCCAGGAGAACTGCTCCTCCGCCGGGCCCTCGACGTGTTTCGGCGGTTTCTCGAACCGCCAGAAGAGGGGGGTCGGCGCCAGAAAGACACCGCGCCGGTCGGTGTCACTGCCGTCCGTGGCGAGCCCGAACGCGCGTGAGCCCATCACACAGGAGTAGATCGTGTGGTCGCGTACGAGGGCCTCGGCGTCCGGGGTGGTCATGCAGGTGAGCGTACGTGAGGGCAAATGCGTTGCGGGCAGGGAGCCGTGGTGTCAGCATCGGCCGCATGACGATGATCCGAAAGGCCCGGCGCGCACCCCTCCGGTGAGCGCGATGACCACACCTTCGGGGTGCGTTTCGCCGCGGTGGAGCTGCTGTGCGGATGGGCGACCACTGAGGACGGGCGGTCGTCGCTGGTGACCGCGCTCGACGCGCTGGTGGGTCAGGTGCGCTCGGGGAACGAGGAGCGGACAGCGCTCCGGGTTCTCGACTCGTTGCACCACCGGTACTACGGGCCCCGCCCGATCGGCGCCCTGGACGCCGTTACCGAGGCGCTCCGGGCCGCGGGGCTGACGCACTCTGCCTCCGAGGTCGCTCTGGCCGCGGCTCTGGCGGGGATGGACGCGGAGGAGGGGGCGTTCGACCGGTGGGATCGGTGGCTGGCTCTCTCGGGGGAACGGCCGGGGAGTCTCGACGCCGTCGGGCAGCAGTGGCGGGCATCTCGGGCGGCGATGCCCTTCGCGGCGATCGGCGCCGTGGTGACGGGGCTGCGCGCCCATGGTTCGGCCACCGCGGAGCTCGCCGCCGTGTGCCTCGTCGCCCGGGCGGGCGAGGGCGCGCGCTGGGCGCAGCCGTGGCCCGCCGAACTGGCCGCGCTGCGGGGCAGCGCGTACGCCGATGTCGCCGAGGCCGCGCTGCTCGCGGACGCCCGCAGACTGCCCTGACGCGACCGTCCCGGCGGGGGCTGCGGCTCCCGCCGGGACGGCCGGTGTCATACGAGCCGGATGGTGTCACCGGTGACGGTGATCCGTTCGACGGGCAGCGGGCCCGGCGCGGGACCGGCCACGACCGCCGCGTCCGTGATGCGGTACTTGCTGCCGTGGCAGGGACAGTTGATGGTGCCGTCACTGACCGAGTCGACGGTGCACCCCGCATGGGCGCAGATGGCGGAGAAGCCCTTGAACTCGCCCTCCTTGGGCTGGGTCACCACGACCTTCTGCTCCGTGAAGATCGTGCCGCCGCCGACGGGGATGTCCGAGGTCTTGGCGAGAACCGTGCCGCTCGCGTTGGAACCTTTCGGCGCCGTGGCGCTTGCCTTGGTGCTCGGGGTGACACCCGGCGAGATCTCCGGTGAGGATGCCGTGCTGCCTCCGTCCCCGGACGAGCCGCAAGCGGTCACCAGCCCGGCGGCGCCCGCTGCGGCTGCCGTGAGGACCGTCCTTCGTCGTGCGTCCATGGCTTGCTCCCTGTGTGGTGGCCACGACCGGGTGAGCTGTCTGCTCCCGGCATGGGCATCGTGACCCCGCGGACGCCGAGGGCCTAGCAACCTGGCGGCAGACTCGCCCGAGTGGCAGAAGCACCGGTTCTGGCCGACATTGTCGATATTCCATCCCTCTTCCGAAGGGCAGAACCATGGCAGGAAGCGACCTCGGCAGCCTGCTGGGCAGCTTGCTGGGCGGCGGGAGCCGGAGCGGGGATGCCGGCGGCGCCGGGACGACGTGCCCCCGGCGCCGCCGCGCCCCCGACGGCCTGGTCGCCCTCCTGGAAGCCGTCCGCACCCGCGCCGGGGTCTACCGGAGCCTGCTGCGCGCGGGCCGCTCGGCGAGCTGCTGTACGAGGAGCTGCGGCAGCGCAGCATCGGCGAACTCCATCGCCGCCGCCCGCCCGGAACCGGCGAGGACCTGATCGCGAGCGCCGTCGCGGACTGTTCACCGGCGTCCTCGCCGACTGGGTGCACGGCCGGATCGATGCCTGCCCGGCGCAGCCGGCCGGTCGGGTCCGGCGGACGCTGCTCGCCGTGCATGCCACCGCCGCGTCCCGATGACCGCTGTGTCTCACGGACAGAGCACCTCGGTCGTCGGCCGCCCCGCCCCTCTAGGCTGAAAACGTGCAGGTTGGCGCCGAGCAGGCGCGACAACCATGCAGCGGCACGAAGAACAACGGCACGAAGAAGTGAGGAGCCAGACGTGGCGGTACGAGCGGTCCGTGGAGCTGTCCAGCTGGACCGGGACGAGGCCGGACACATGGACGAGCGGGTCAGCGGCCTGCTCAGCGCCATCCTGGAGCGCAACAGCCTCGTTGCGGACGACCTGATCAGCATCTGGTTCACGGCCACCCCCGATCTGCACAGCGACTTCCCGGCCGCCGCCGCACGCGGCATCGGCATCGTCGACGTACCGCTGATCTGCGCCCAGGAGCTGGACATCGAAGGGGCGATGCCCCGCGTGGTGCGCATCCTCGCCCATGTCGAGACGTACCTCGCCAAGTCCGAGATTGCGCACGTCTACCTCGGGGCCACCGCCTCCCTCCGCAAGGACATCGCCCAGTGAGAACCGCCATCGTCATCGGAACCGGCCTGGTCGGCACCTCCGCAGCCCTCGCCCTCGCCGGGCGCGGCGTCCACGTTCACCTCCTCGACCACGACCCGGCGTCCGCCCGCACCGCGGCCGCGCTCGGCGCCGGTACGGACGAGGCGCCCGAGGGCCGCGTCGACCTGGCGGTCATCGCCGTACCGCCCGCCCGTGTGGCCTCGGTGCTCGCCACCGCCATGCGGGACGACATCGCCCGCGGCTACCTCGACGTCGCCAGCGTCAAGGGCGGCCCCCGCCGCGAGCTGGAAGCCCTCGGCGTCGACCTCACGCCGTACATCGGTACGCACCCGATGGCCGGCAAGGAGCGTTCGGGCCCCCTCGCCGCCACCGCCGACCTCTTCGAGGGGCGCCCCTGGGTCCTCACCCCGACCCGCGACACCGACACCGAGGTCCTCAACCTCGCCCTGGAGCTGGTCGCGCTCTGCCGCGCCGTTCCGGTCGTCATGGACGCCGACGCCCACGACCGGGCCGTCGCCCTCGTCTCCCACACCCCGCAGCTGATCTCGTCGATGGTCGCCGCCCGCCTGGAGGAGGCCGACGAGACGGCCGTACGCCTCTGCGGCCAGGGCATCAGGGACGTCACCCGGATCGCCGCCTCCGACCCCCGGATGTGGGTGGAGATCCTCTCCGCCAACCCCGGCCCGGTCGCCGATGTGCTCGCCGGGGTCGCCGCCGATCTCGACGAGACGGTACGGGCGCTGCGCAGCCTCCAGACCGGCGACGAAGACAAGCGCCGCGAGGGCACCGACTCCATCGAGGACGTGCTGCGGCGCGGCAACGCGGGCCGGGTCAGGGTGCCCGGGAAGCACGGGGCGGCCCCGGCGTCGTACGAGATCGTGGCCGTGCTCATCAGCGACCGGCCGGGCGAACTGGCCGGGATCTTCGCGGACGCGGGCCGGGCCGGGATCAACGTCGAGGACGTCCGCATCGAGCACGCCACCGGGCAGCAGGCGGGTCTGGTGCAGTTGATGGTCGAGCCGAGCGCGGCCCCCGCACTGGCCACGGCGCTGCGCGAGCGGGGCTGGTCGATCCGCCAGTAGGAGGCGGCCCGCGCATCACGGCCGGACGCCCCGGGCCCGCGGTGGCCAGGTTCGGGGGCACTTGTCCACAGGGTGCAAAGGCCCGTCCAGACACTCGGTAACCTTGAGCGGGGCGGGTTCGCGCGTCCCCGTCCCGCCCACCCCGAGTACCAGGAAGGTGTCCACCACCGTGGAAACCGTAAGCGCCGCCGCCCGGACGGCCCCGGCCGCAGTGATCGTTGCCATAGACGGCCCGTCCGGCACGGGTAAGTCGAGCACGTCGAAGGCCGTCGCGGCCCAGCTCGGCCTGAGCTACCTGGACACCGGCGCCCAGTACCGGGCGATCACCTGGTGGATGCTGAACAACGGCATCGACGTGCAGAACGCCGCGGAGGTCGCGACCGCCGCGGACAAGCCGGTCATCGTCTCGGGCACGGACCCGGCCGCCCCGACGATCGCGGTCGACGGCGAGGACGCCGCAGGCCCGATCCGTACGCCGGAGGTCACCTCCAAGGTCAGCGCCGTCAGCGCGGTCCCCGAGGTGCGGGCCCGGATCACCGAGCTGCAGCGGTCCATCGCCGCGGACGCCGAGGTCGGCATCGTCGTCGAGGGCCGTGACATCGGCACGACCGTGCTGCCCGACGCCGACCTCAAGATCTTCCTGACCGCCTCCCCGGAGGCCCGCGCGGCCCGCCGCAGCGGAGAGCTCAAGGGCTCCGATCTCGCCGCCACCAAGGAGGCGCTGATCAAGCGGGACATTGCGGACTCCAGCCGGAAGACCTCGCCGCTCGCCAAGGCGGACGACGCGGTCGAGGTGGACACCACCGAGCTGACCCTGCAGCAGGTCATCGAGTGCGTCGTCACCCTCGTCGAGGAGAAGCGGGCCGCGAAGTGACCCCTGCCACGGGCACGCCCACGCTGCGTGGAGCGGCGGTCGGGCGCGGGATCGGCATCGGGCTGATGTACGGGCTGTGGAAGCCCCGCGTCCTCGGTGCGTGGCGGGTACCCGCCTCCGGACCCGTCATACTCGCGGTGAACCACTCCCACAACATCGACGGGCCGATGCTGATGGGCACCGCGCCCCGGCCCGTGCACTTCCTGATCAAGAAAGAGGCGTTCGTCGGCCCCCTCGACCCGTTCCTGCGCGGAATCGGTCAGCTGAAGGTGGACCGTACGAGCGCCGACCGCACCGCCATCACCCACGCCCTCGGCGTGCTGCAGAACGGCGGGGTGCTGGGGATCTTTCCCGAGGGCACCAGGGGTGAAGGAGACTTCGCCTCGCTGCGGGCCGGACTCGCGTACTTCGCGGTACGCAGCGGGGCGCCCATCGTCCCCGTGGCCGTCCTGGGAAGCACCGAGCGCCGCGGGCGGTTGATATCAGTACTGCCGCCGTTGCGCAGCCGGGTCGATGTCGTGTTCGGCGACGCCTTCGAAGCCGGTGACCGGAATGGCCGGCGCACCAGGAAGGCGCTGGACGAGGCCACGGTACGGATCCAGGAGCGGCTGACCTCGCACCTGGACGGGGCCAGGCGCTTCACCGGGCGCTAAATAAGACTTGAGTAGTGGGCCGCGTGATCGTGGTCCATCGATGATGATGCAAAGAGGAACGGACTTCATGAACGACCAGATTCACTCCGGCGGCTCGGACCACGAGCACGGAGCGCTTGGCGACGCCGAGTACGCGGAGTTCATGGAGCTCGCCGCGCAGGAGGGCTTCGACGTCGAGGACGTCGAGGGCGCGATCGACGAGGCCGGTCACGGACCGCTGCCCGTCCTCGCCGTCGTCGGCCGCCCCAATGTCGGCAAGTCGACCCTGGTGAACCGGATCCTCGGCCGCCGCGAGGCGGTCGTCGAGGACAAGCCCGGAGTCACCCGGGACCGAGTCACCTACGAGGCCGAATGGGCCGGCCGCCGCTTCAAGGTCGTCGACACCGGCGGCTGGGAGCAGGACGTGCTGGGCATCGACGCCTCCGTCGCCGCCCAGGCCGAGTACGCGATCGAGGCGTCCGACGCGGTCGTCTTCGTCGTCGACTCGACCGTCGGCGCGACCGACACCGACGAGGCCGTCGTCAAGCTGCTGCGCCGGGCCGGGAAGCCCGTCGTCCTGTGCGCCAACAAGGTCGACGGCCAGAGCGGCGAGGCCGACGCGACCGCGCTCTGGTCGCTCGGCCTCGGTGAGCCGCACCCGGTCTCCTCGCTGCACGGCCGCGGCACCGGCGATCTGCTCGACGCCGTCCTCGAAGCACTGCCCGAGGCTCCGGCCCAGCGCTTCGGCACCGCCCTCGGCGGACCGCGCCGCATCGCCCTCATCGGCCGCCCGAACGTCGGCAAGTCCTCGCTGCTGAACAAGGTGGCGAACGAGGACCGGGTCGTCGTCAACGAAATGGCCGGCACCACGCGTGACCCGGTCGACGAGCTGATCGAGCTCGGCGGCATCACCTGGAAGTTCATCGACACGGCCGGCATCCGCCGCCGCGTCCACCTCCAGGAGGGCGCGGACTACTACGCCTCGCTGCGTACCGCGGCCGCCGTCGAGAAGGCCGAGGTCGCCGTCGTCCTGATCGACGCCAGCGAGTCCATCAGCGTGCAGGACCAGCGCATCATCACCATGGCCGTGGAGGCCGGGCGCGCGATGGTGATCGCGTACAACAAGTGGGACACCCTCGACGAGGAGCGCCGCTACTACCTGGAGCGCGAGATCGAGACGGAGCTCGCGCAGGTCGCATGGGCACCGCGGGTCAATGTCTCGGCTGTCACCGGCCGTCACATGGAGAAGCTGGTCCCGGCGATCGAGACCGCGCTCGAAGGCTGGGAGACGCGCATTCCCACCGGTCGGCTGAACGCCTTCCTCGGTGAGATCGTCGCCTCCCACCCGCACCCGGTCCGTGGCGGAAAGCAGCCCCGCATCCTCTTCGGCACCCAGGCCGGCACCAAGCCGCCGCGCTTCGTGCTCTTCGCCTCAGGGTTCCTGGAGCACGGCTACCGCCGCTTCGTCGAGCGCCGACTGCGCGAGGAGTTCGGCTTCGACGGCACCCCGATCCACATCTCGGTGCGGGTCCGCGAGAAGCGCGGCCGTAAGAAGTGACGCCCGGCCGGCCCGCTGACTGACCGGCCGGCCGGCCGACCGACTGTCTGTCCGTCCCGGACATGGCGAAGCCCCGCACCGTTCCTGCTGTGAGCGGTGCGGGGCTTCGTCGTACGGTCAGGCTCCCCCGGAGCCCGGTGGCAGCGCCGCCGGGGTGGTGCGCCCGGCGTGCCGGCCGACCCGCTGCCAGGAGCCGAGGCTTCCGGTGCGCGGCCCCTGACCGGAGGGGCCGGAGGCGCCGCCGGAGTGGCTCGCATGGCCGGAGTGGACACTCAGCGGGGTGCGGGCGCCGAACAGACCCGTACCGAAGGCCATGAAGGCCAGGTCCTCCTCGCCGCTCCGATCACCTGGCAGCGCCCGGAACGACCGGCGGTACTCGGAGTACAACGCGTCGTAGATCGGGGTGTGGGACTGGCCGCCCGATGGCTCCCGCGACGGGCGCATGGCAGGGATCGGGCTCGGGCGCTGGTGGGAGGGGTCGTATGAGTGCACGTACGTGCCAACGACCCCACCGGCCGTCGGATGCGGGCCCGGCGAAGAAATAGCTGTTCGTTGCGGGTGCGGGGAGCGTACGGACATGATCAGGTCCCAGCCAGCGGCATCGCCGCCGCGACCAGGAGACCGCCGGTCGCGGCCTTCTCCAGTGCGTCGCGCAGCAGGTCCTCGCGGGGCTGCTGGCCGATCGATCCGGCCGGGGCGGCGAAGACGAGAACGGTCTGCGATTTGTTGGCCGCGGTCCGCCAGCCCTCGGTGACCTGCAGCGGGGCGTGCGCCTGCCACCAGGCGACGGGGGCGCCGCCGCCCGTGCCCGGCTGCAGCACGGCGTGCAGCTGGCCCATGGCGAGCAGGATCGACCAGCCGTGCAGCAGGGCGGGCAGCCGGCCCATCCGGTGGACCGGCTGGAAGCCCTGCTCCAGCAGGAGCTGCAGGAAATCGTCGCCTCCGCTGCCATCCGTACCGGGGCGGGCGATCGCGCCTGTCGGTTCGACGACCAGCGCCGGGTGGAGCTCGTCGTCGATCAGGACGAGACCGCTGGTGACGCCGAGGACGGCCTGGCCGGGCATGAGCCCCTCCGGGCCCTCCGGCTCGCTGCCGGTGATGCTGCGCACGGCGCCCTGCAGCTGCTCCTCGGAGACCTGGACGACCTGGGAGGGGATGCAGGTCGCGTGCGCGAAGGCGAGAACGGCGGTCTCGTCGCCGACGAACAGCACCGTGCTGGTGCGCTCCTGCTCGGAATCGCCGGGGGTGCGACAGGAGGTGCAGTCGTAGCTGCCTGGGGCGTTGTCGCCGACGAGCAACCGATCGGCTTCGGCATCGCCGATCTCGGCGCGTACGTCCTCGCTGACGTCGAGCATGCGCGGCACGGGTGGCTCCTCGAACTCGGTACGTGCGCCGGGCGGTTCCCGGCTCATGAAGAGACAACGGGCAATCCGTGGCCGGGGTCACGCGCGAAAGGGAACGGAATCGAACCGTCCGGCGCAGAGGGTGAATCGGAGCCCCGAAGGGTTTACTTTCGGTCAATCGTCGCTGATTGGAGGCGCATTGGTCTGCCTGGCACGACGGGCGATCGGTTCGGCTGCAGGTCGACAAATCATGAAATCGGTGAACACGGAAGTGGCTGAAACTCGTCGATACCTTGACTGAACCGGCGTCGGTTCTTACCGTCATGACAGTGGAGCCCGCAGCAAATCGGTCGAACCGGGGGACGCGGCGAGTCATGCATATTTCGTTTCTGCTCCACAACGCCTACGGGGTCGGGGGCACCATCCGCACGACGTTCAATCTCGCCGGTGCACTGGCCGAGCACCATGACATCGAGATCGTGTCGGTCTTCCGTCACCGCGACGCCCCCGCGCTGGGCGCCCCCGCGGGCGTACGGATGAGTCACCTTGTCGACCTGCGCAAGAAGAGCCCGACGTACGACGGCGACGCGATCGAGTACACCAGGCCCGCCGCCGTCTTCGCCCGCGGCGACAGCCGGTACCGGCAGTACAGCCGGCTCACCGACGCACGGGTGGCGGACCATCTGCGCTCCCTGGAGGCGGATGTCGTCGTCGGCACCCGCCCCGGGCTCAATGTCCAGATCAGCCGGCAGGCCCGACGCGGTCCGGTCCGGATCGGGCAGGAGCACCTCACCCTCGACGGTCACAGCTACCGGCTGCGCCGTGAGATCGGCCACCGCTACACGCTGCTCGACGCGATCACGACCGTCACCGAGGCCGACGCACACGCCTACCGGACCGGGCTGCGGCTGCCGGGCGTACGTATCGAGTCCATCCCCAACGGGGTGCCCGAGCCCGCCGTCGCACCCGCCGACTGCGACAGCAAGTGGGTGATCGCAGCAGGGCGGCTGCACAAGGTCAAGCGGTATGACGTGCTGGTCCGCGCGTTCGCCGATGTGGTGGCCGTCCGCCCCGACTGGCGTCTTCGCATCTACGGCGGCGGCGACGCGACCGGCGACGAACGGCAGGCACTGCACACGCTCATCGGTCAACTGGGCCTGCACAACCATGTGTTCTTGATGGGCTCGGTCAACCCGCTGGAGGCCGAGTGGCCCAAGGGGGCGATCGCCGCGGTCACCTCGGACCGGGAGTCCTTCGGCATGACGATCGTCGAGGCTATGCGCTGCGGTCTGCCGGTCGTCGCCACCGACTGCCCGCACGGCCCACGCGAGATCATCGACGACGGCACCGACGGCCGGCTGGTGCCGGTCGGGGACGCGGCCGCGGTCGCGGACGCCGTGCTCGGCCTGATCGACGACGACGGAACACGGCACCGGATGGGACGGGCCGCCCGCGCCGCATCGCGACGGTTCGACCCTGCGCTGATCGCCGAACGCCACGAAGGGCTCTACACCGAACTCATCAGGCGCGGCGGGCGCCACCACTCGCACAGCGCCCTGCGCACCGGCGTGCACCGGGCCCGCGGCGCGGTGCTGGACGGCATGTACGCGCTGCGCCACAAGGCCGGCGATGCGCTCCGCAAGGGGAGGGCCGCGTGACTGCGCCCGCGCTGCGGCCGACACCGCCCGCCGGATCCACTGCCGGCTGCGTCGCCGGCTGCGTCGCCGACGCCGACGGCCGGATCACCTTCGATCTCCTCCGGGACCGCCGGGAGGGAGAGGCATCGGGGGCCGTCCTGCTCCTGCGCCTGCGCGGTACGAAGGGGAGGAGCGACCGGACGGTCGAGGACGTGCGGCTGCCCCTGAGCCCGGACGGTGACGGTCGGCTGCGCGCCGTGCTGCCGGGCACGGCGGAGCTTGCCGAGGGCCGCTGGGACGCCTGGGTGCAGCAGCCGGGCACGGACGGCGAGACGGCTGTCGAACCGGGCATCAGGGATCTGCGGGCTCTGGTCGACCGCACGCCTGACCCCGCCGGCGCCGTCGGCGGGGTCGTCGTCCGCATCCCGTACCCGACCGCCGACGGCCGGCTCGCCGTGCGCTGCTGGGTTCGCGCGCCGCACGCGGAGGCCGGGCCGATCGCCTTCGGCCCGGCCGCGATGACCGTCGACGGGACGCTGTACGGGGCGGAGCTCGGCGACGACGCGTGCGTGGAGGCGCGGCCGGCCGGCCGGCCCGAGCGGAGCTGCCGGGCGCCCGTGACCGGCAGGGACGGGAGTTTCTCCTTCAGTCTCCCGTACGACCTGCCGACCGCCGGACCGGTGACCGCGCCGCAGCTGTGGGAACTGTGGCTGCTCCCCGGCGGGCCGAGCGGGAGCGGTACCGGCGGGATCCGGATCTCGCGCATCCTCGACGACATCTGGGACCGCAAGAAGATCTTCGTCTACCCGCCCCGAGCCACCACGGGGGACATCCTCGGCGCCCCCTGCTACTCGGCCGACAACGACCTTTGTCTACGGCTGGAACCGGCCCGGCGGCACGACTGACACGGATCGAGGACAGCAGCTGTCCTCGACCGCTGGCAGACTCGCCCCATGTTGGAGACCTCGGCACGACTGCTGCGCCTGCTCTCACTCCTGCAGGCCCACCGGGACTGGTCTGGAGCCGATCTCGCCGAACGGCTCGGCGTCACCCCACGGACCGTCCGGCGGGACGTGGACAAACTGCGCGAGCTCGGCTATCCGGTCAACGCCAGCCCCGGCACCGGCGGCGGCTATCAGCTCGGCGCGGGGGCCGAGCTGCCGCCGTTGCTCCTCGACGACGAGGAAGCGGTCGCGGTGGCGGTCGGGCTGCGTACCGCGGCCGGTCACGGCGTCGAGGGCATCGGGGAGACCTCTGTACGCGCACTCGCCAAACTCGAGCAGGTCCTGCCGAACCGGCTTCGCCGCCGGGTCGGCGCCCTGAGCGCCTTCACCGTGCCCATGATGCGCGGACCCGGCGCCTCCACCGTCGACCCCGGCGTCCTCACCGAGCTGGCCGGGGCCTGCCGGGACAGCGAGCGGCTGCGCTTCGCGTACCGGTCCCACGGCGGTTCCGTATCGCGCCGGACCGTCGAACCGCACCGGCTGGTGTGCACCGAGCGCCGCTGGTACCTCGTCGCCTGGGACCTGGAGCGCGGGGACTGGCGTACCTTCCGGGCGGATCGGATCACCCCCACGCCGCCGCACGGTCCCCGCTTCGTTCCGCGCCGCCCGCCCGCCGAGGACCTGGCCGCCTATGTCTCGAAGGGCGTCTCCACCGCTGCGTACGCGACGCATGCGGTGATCCGGCTGAAGGTGCCGGTCGAGCTGGCCGCCGAGCGCATCTCGCCGTCCTCCGGAGTGCTGGAGGCGATCGACGCGGACAGCTGCCTGCTGCGCACCGGCGCGGCGAGCCTCGACGTCCTGGTGATCCACGTAATGCTCATGGGCTTCGACTTCGAGGTCGTCGAACCGCAGGAGCTCACCGAAGCGATCAGGGCGGCCCGGGACCGGCTCTCCCGGGCACTCGGCTGAAGGGACCCGCGGACTTTCGACCGACCGCTCGCCCGGTGTGTCCGGCCGGTGAGGACGGGCTTGTGTCCGGTATAGGGGCGGATGCGGGCGGCGGCCCCGGTCCGATGGTGTGGATATTCCGACCAGAAGATAAGGCTGCCATAAGGAAGCGTGAATTCCCGGTGGTGGGCCCGTTTTCGAATGTCTTATGTGAAGGAAATTCCGACCATCGGGTATGTCATATTTCCTCTGGTTTTCCGAGCCCTTTGGTGATCGTTTATAAGTGTGCATGATTACTGTGCGTCGGCCTGAGAGCCGCACGTTCGAGTGAAGCAGTTCGAGGGAAACGGCTGTCGTGATCCTGTGACACAAGCGTGACCGGTGGCGTACGTGAGGATGCCGTGCCGGGTGCCCGCGTCCGGCTTCCGTACCCGCCCGGGACCGCCTACGGTGAGTGGCATGGCACCTATCCCGACCCCTCCCGCCCAGCCCGATGACACGCCCGACGCGTATGTCGGCCTCGCCGCAGCAGCCGCCGAGCGGAGGGCCCGTGCCCGCGGCTGGCGCACTGTCAGGGCTCTGCCGCCGGGGGCGATCATCACCATGGAGTACCTGGCCGGGCGGATCAACTTCGAGGTCGACAACGCCGTGGTGACCCGCTGCTGGGTCGGCTGAGACCCCTGTCATGAGCAAGGCCCCGACCGGGGTCGGGGCCTTGACTGTGCGGGGGGAGGCTGTGCGTACCGTCCCCGCATGGGGGCGGTACGTCAGCCGCCGGCCACCGGGCGGGCTGGGCTCGTGCCGCCTCGCGGCGTTCGGTCCGCGTGCGGTGGGCGCCGGCTGCCGACCGGGGTGACCGGCGTCCGCTCCGAGCGCACGATGTGCGGCGTGTGGGCCCGCTGCCGGGTCCCCGCCGCCGGAGCGGCAGGAGCCGAGGCGGCCGGGCGGCCGCCTGCGCCGACCGGTTCGAGCACCGGGCTCCCGCCCGCGCCGTCACCACTGTCCGGTTGCGGCAGCGGCACGACCTGGGGCGCACCGGCCGCGACGGGCACCGGGGGAGCGGTCCGGCGACGCGCACGCAACTGCTCGCGCACCGCGAAGATCCAGTCCTCGGTACGGGTGATCAACGGCTCGACCCACGGCAGGCCCAGCAGGATCAGCAGCCCCGCGGCCCAGCCGAGCAGCACATCGCTCAGCCAGTGCGTACCGAGATA
Organism: Streptomyces sp. NPDC005151; assembly: GCF_053599875.1. Lineage (NCBI taxonomy): Bacteria > Bacillati > Actinomycetota > Actinomycetes > Kitasatosporales > Streptomycetaceae > Streptomyces > Streptomyces sp. NPDC005151. The sequence goes on from NZ_JBSFYR010000054.1 coordinate 26,924, forward strand.
GACGGTCGTGAGCCCGACCCCGAGCGAGACCACCGCCGATACGGCCGACAGGTAGCGCCTGGCCCGCGGCGTAGTGGCCAGGTAGGCGAGGATTCCCCAGGTCACCACCGCGTTGGCGGTGTGGCCGGACGGAAATATATCGCCGCCGGCGAAGAGCTCCGCGGAGCCGATCTGGGTCGCGTAGTGCGGGCCGAGCCGGCCCAAGCCGAGCTTGACGGCGCCCACGGTCAGATTGAGCAGCAGCAGCGAGGCGCCCAGGGTCAGGAGGGGCCGCAGGGTGTGCTGCCGCCAGGAGCGCCAGCCGAGCCAGCAGGCGACCATCACGGCCGTCGGGCCTCGCTGGCCGAGGACGACGTAGTAGTCGAGGAAGGCATGGATTCCGGGCCACTGCTGGTAGGGCCGGAAGAGCATGACCTTCCAGTCCAGGGTCACCAGCCAGGAGCCGATCAGCACGGCAACGACGATGGCGAGATAGAACGCCAACGTCCCGCCGAAGAGAGCGATGCGGTGACGGCTCATCCGCGGTGGCTCTATCTTCGGCGGTTCCGGCTCCCGGTCCAGCCGGGCAAAGATGTCGGTACGCACCCAATCGACGTTACAGCGAGTGAGTGCGTGATCCGGTCGTTCCGGCCGCTTTGTGATGACGATGTGATGTGGACTATGTCTCAGTCGGGTCAATATTCTTGACCCGTCAGTGAATCCCGGTGACCTCGTGGTCTATTTCTTCCGCGCTTATTTCGGAAGGGTGTTTGAGTATCTCCGAATAAACGGGGAGCGGTGCAGGTATCCATTTCTCCGGCCGTGATGGGCGGGTGGACGGACGGTGCGGTCGGTCACGGAACGGTCACACACCGTTGGCGGGGCCGGTCCGGCGCGGAGCCGGGAGCGGGTCCGGCGTGGCGTATGCCACACCTCGTGACCTGTCGGGGTATGAGATCGACCACGTGTGGCCACGCCGAACTCGCGTACGCTGACGGATCACTCGCCCGTCGATGCCGGGCCTGGAGGGGCAGTGCACACTGCATCCCCGGTTGGCCTGCCGAGCGCGAGGGACCTTTGGGAGGTACATGCATGTCCGGGACGACCACAGCCCGATTCCGGCTGCGCGCAGCCGCCGACGGTGCCAATCGATGGGTCGTCCTGGTCGTCCTCTGCCTCAGTCTGTTGCTCGTGGCGCTCGACGCGACGGTGCTCCACGTCGCCGTACCCGCCGTCACCGAGGATCTGCGGCCCAGCGCCGTCGGGCTGCTGTGGATCGTGGATGCCTATCCACTGGTCTGCGCCTCGCTGCTGATCCTCTTCGGCACCCTCGGTGACCGGGTCGGCCGCCGCCGCATCCTGCTGCTCGGCTACGCGCTCTTCGGTGTCGCCTCCGCGATCGCCGCGATGGCGGACAGTCCCGGCGTGCTGATAGCGGCGCGCGCCCTGCTGGGCGTCGGCGGAGCGATGATCATGCCTGCGACGCTGTCCATCCTCCGTCAGGTCTTCCCCGACCGGCGCGAGCGGGCCGTCGCCATCGGGGTGTGGACCGCGGTCGCCGCCGTCGGTGCGGCCATCGGGCCGGTCATCGGCGGCTTCCTCGTGGAGCACTTCTGGTGGGGCTCGGTCTTTCTGATCAACATCCCGCTGATGGCGCTGATCCTGCCGGTCGGCCGGCTGCTGCTCCCCGAATCGCGGGGCAGCGACGACGGCCCCTGGGATGTGCTCGGCGCGCTGATGGCCGCGGCCGGTGTGCTCGGTGTGGTCCTCGGCGTGAAGCGCGCGGGCACCGGCGAGGGCGTCTTCGGCCCCGCCACCCTCGTGCCGCTGCTGCTCGGGGCGGCGCTGCTCGTCGTGTTCGTCCGTCGGCAGAAACGCCGTACGTATCCACTGATCGACATCGCGATGTTCGCGCGGCCCGCGTTCTCCGCCGCGGTCGGCTGCATCGTCCTCGCGATGCTGGCCCTGGTCGGTCTGGAACTGATCGCCGTCCAGTATCTGCAGCTGGTCCTGGACCTCAGCCCGCTGGAGACCGGCCTGCGGCTGCTGCCGCTCACCTTCGCCGCGATGGCCGCGGGTGCGACCGGCTCGTACACCCTGCGCCGGATCGGGCCGCGCCGGATGGTCGGCTGGGGCTTCGTGCTCACCGCCGCCTCGGTGCTGATCCTGACCCTGATGGGGCAGCATGACCGGCCCGCCCTGCTGACCGTGGCGTTCGTCGTGCTCGGCTTCGGGCTCCAGTCCACGCTCTTCGGGGCGTACGAATCGATGCTCAGCGAGGCCCCGGCGGACCGGGCGGGTGGTGCGGCGGCCATCGGCGAAACCTCGTACCAGCTGGGCGCGGGCATGGGGATCGCTCTGCTGGGCAGCGTCATGAACGCCGCCTACGCGCCCGGACTGACCAAGCTCCCCGGAGCGGGGGTCCCCGCCGAGGCGTCCGCCGCCGCCTCCCACTCACTGGGCGAGGCGTATCAGGTCGCCTCACAGCTGGGCGGTCCGCTGGGCGGGGTGCTGCGGAGCACGGCCCGGCATGCCTTCATCAACGGGCTGCATGTCACGCTGCTGGTCAGTGCCGGTCTGCTGCTGCTGGGCGCGCTCGCCGCGCTGAGACTGCCGCGGGTGATGGAGTGCCCGCCGTTGGAGATCTGCGAACCCCGCGAGGCCGCCGAGGTGACCGTCGCCGTGGAGTCGCGAGGGCCCCGCGCGTTCCCTGCTCCCCAGGGCGCCCCGGCCCAGGGCCTGCCGAAAGGGCCCCTTTCGGTGCCTGCCCGACGGCAACCCGCCGAGGCCACCGGCTCTGGACGCGCGGCACACTGAGCCGTAACGTCAGCACGACGCCATAACTAACACTGCTAGTTTTAGTATCGTGCGAGCCGTCGGAGGCACCCTCATGTCCACCCCATCTCCCGCGAAGCCGTCGAAGCTCCCGCCCTTCGACCCCGGCGACCCGATCGGCATCGACGATCTGCTCGGCCCCGATGACCTCGCGATCCGGTCCGCCGTCCGCGCCTGGGCCGCCGACCGGATCCTGCCGCACATTGCCGAGTGGTACGAGAACGGCGAGCTGCCCGGCATCCGCGAGCTCGCCCGCGAGCTCGGTTCGATCGGCGCCCTCGGCATGTCCCTGCAGGGATACGGCTGCGCGGGCGCCACCGCCGTCCAGTACGGACTGGCCTGCCTGGAGCTCGAAGCGGCGGACTCGGGGATCCGCTCCCTCGTCTCCGTGCAGGGCTCCCTCGCCATGTACGCCATCCACCGCTTCGGCTCCGAGGAGCAGAAGCAGCAGTGGCTGCCCGGCATGGCGGCCGGCGAGATCATCGGTTGCTTCGGGCTCACCGAGCCGGACCACGGCTCCGACCCGGCCGGGATGCGGACGCACGCCAAGCGCGACGGTGGGGGGGACTGGGTGCTCAGCGGCCGCAAGATGTGGATCACCAACGGCTCGGTGGCCGGGGTCGCCGTCGTCTGGGCGCAGACCGACGAGGGCAGCAACGGCAGCGGCATCCGCGGATTCGTCGTGCCGACGGACACCCCCGGCTTCTCCGCGCCCGAGATCAACCACAAGTGGTCGCTGCGTGCCTCGGTCACCAGCGAGCTGGTCCTTGACGAGGTACGGCTGCCCGCCGACGCCGTACTCCCCGGGGTCACCGGCCTGCGCGGACCGCTCAGCTGTCTCAGCCATGCCCGCTACGGCATCGTCTGGGGAGCCATGGGCGCGGCGCGGGCCAGCTTCGAGGCAGCGGTCGACTACGCGAAGACCCGGGAACAGTTCGGCAAGCCGATCGGTGGTTTCCAGCTCACTCAGGCCAAGCTCGCGGACATGGCCGTCGAACTGCACAAGGGCATCCTGCTCGCCCACCATCTGGGCCGCCGGCTGGACGCGGGCAGGCTCCGCCCGGAACAGGTCAGTTTCGGAAAGCTCAACAATGTGCGGGAGGCCATCGAGATCTGCCGCACCTCGCGCACGATCCTCGGCGCCAACGGGATCTCGCTCGAATACCCGGTGATGCGGCATGCGACGAATCTGGAGTCGGTGCTCACGTACGAGGGCACCGTGGAGATGCACCAGCTGGTGCTGGGCAAGGCGCTCACCGGCCTGGACGCATTCCGGTAGAACGGGACGCCGGCCGGACCGATCCGGCGAGCGCCCTGCTCAGCTCTGGTTGAAGAAGCCGTCGGCCGGCCGGCCGACGGCTTCGCCGTTGAGCACCCGGGTGTCGGCCGGGGTCAGCAGGAAGACCCGGGTGGCCACGCGGTCGATCGAACCGCGCAGCCCGAAGATCAGCCCCGCGGCGAAGTCCACGACACGCTTCGCGTCGGCAGGGTCCATGGCCGTGAGGTTGATGATCACCGGGACGCCGTCCCGGAAGAGCTCGCCGATGGCGCGCGCGTCCCGGAAGCTGTCCGGGGTGACGGTGGCGATCCGGCGGCCCGTCTCCTCGGCCGCCTCGGAAACCACCTGCACCCGTGGGTCGGTCACCCAGGCATTGCCGGTCCCGGTCCGTGCACCCTCGGCGTACTCGTCGTCGTCGTAGTAACGCTCGTCGTTGTCCTCTACGAGGCCCAGCCAGGCACTCGCCTTGCGCACCGATCCCATGGACGCCTCCTCTCACCGCGGTTCCTTGGTGTTCCGCATCTCTTTCGTATCCCTATGGTCGACCATGATGCGGATCGTGCGCCAAGTGGATAGTCGGCATGCAGGCGATTCGTGACGCTACTGGTGCAGAAGATCTGGCGATTCGTCACGATTCCTCCCGCATAGGACCCCTGGGAAAAGAAAATATGATGCTCCGGTCCGTACGGGTGACATGGGGGACGTACGGGTGATCGGGTCACTCGATACGATGCCTGTCGCGCACCCGCACGAGCGCTGCGCATGGCTGAACGGCTTTCGGGGGATTGTCGTGTTCGGAATAGTCAGGCCCTGCACCCATCGGTTGTCCGAGGGGCTCAGGACCGCGTGGATGGCCCATCTCTGCGGGCTCTGTCTCGCACTTCGCTCGGACCACGGCCAGTTCGCCCGGGTCGTCACGAACTACGACGGCCTGATCGTCTCGGTCCTGACGGAGGCTCAGGCGGAGCGCACCACGGGCCGGTGGCGCACTGCGGGTCCTTGCCCGCTGCGCGCCATGCGGACCGCGCCGGTCGCCCGCGGCGAAGGGGCCAGGCTCGCCGCCGCCGTCTCGCTGGTGCTGGCCTCGGCGAAGGTACGGGACCACGTCGCCGACCGGGACGGGCTGTTGAAGCGCCGCCCGGTCGCCGCGGCCGCCCGCCGGGTCGCCGCGGGCTGGGACAGGGCCGGGGCGCGCACCGGTGCCCAGCTGGGCTTCGACACCGCGGTCCTCGTCGACGCCGTCGACCGGCAGACCGGCATCGAGCGACTCGCGGGGCTCGGCACCCCGCTGCTGACGGTCACCGAGCCCACCGAGACGGCCACCGCGGCGGCCTTCGCCCACACCGCCGTACTCGCGGGCAAGCCGCAGAACGCCGAGTCGCTCGCCGAGGCCGGCCGGCTCTTCGGGCGGCTGGCCCATCTGCTGGATGCCGTGGAGGACCAGGAAGCTGACGCGGCGTCGGGCGCCTGGAACCCGCTCACCGCCACTGGTACCTCGCGAGCCGAGGCCCGGCGGCTGTGCGACGACGCGCTGCGCGGCGTACGGTTGGCGCTGCGCGACGCCGAATTCACCGACGACAAGCTGGCTCATGTGCTGCTCGTGCATGAACTGCGCCGATCGGTGGACCGCGCGTTCGCCACGGAGACGTGCTCCCACCAGGCGGATGCGCACCGGGCCGGTGGACACGGCGTCACCGGGGCCTTCGGGGCGCCGCCCGGCAATCCGTATGCACCGAACACCCCCGGCAGCCCGTTCGGCCCGCCATCGCCCCCGCCGGAGCCGCCGCGCGACCGGCGCGGGCTGATCACGGGCTGTCTGGTGTGGGCGGGACTCGCCTGCACCTGCCAGATGTGCTGCGGGACCTTCGAGGACCCGTGGAGCCGCCAGCGCCGCGAGGGGCTGTGCAGCCAATGCGGCTGCGGCGACTGCTGCGCTGCCTGCGACTGCTGCAGCAACTGCGGTGACTGCTGCAGCAACTGCGACTGCTGCGACTGCAACTGCGGGTGCGACTGCTGAGCCACGCTTCGGGCGCGGCTCAGCAGCCCCGGGGTCACTTGATCTCGGGCGGCGAGATCCGCGAGGTCTCGATCGCCGACGCGCCGATGCCCCACTTCTTCAGGATGCGGTCGTACGTCCCGTCCGCCTTGAGCCCGTTGACCGATGCCTGAAAAGCGGGCGCCGGCGGAGTGCCCTTCTTGAACGCGAAGCCGACGTCGAGCCGCTTGAACTCGTTGAGGGATACACCGGTTCCACTCTGCGGTCGCATCTCGGGCCGGCCGAGCCGGTGTGGAAAGGTTGATTGCATGAGTACGGACGCACAGCAGGCAGCCCAGGACTGGATCCACTGGCACGAGGAGCGCACGGCCACGGTCTCGGCTCCGTACGGACCGCTCTCCCTCACCGGTACCCATTGGCTCTCGGACTACCCGGAGGGTCGAATTCCGGCCCTTCCCGGGCAGTGGCGTGAGGACGGCGACGAGCTGGTGCTCACGGCCGTCGCCGAGGACGGGCTCACCGTCGACGGGAAGCCGTTCACCGGCGAGGCGCGGCTCACCGCGGACCGCGGCCCGATCGATGAGTCCCGCGTCGCGCACGGCGAGCGCCGACTGGTCGTGCTGAGCCGCGAAGGGCTGTGGGCCGTACGGGACTTCGACCCGGACTCCCCGGCACGCAAGACCTTCCGTGCCATCGACGCAACGCCGTACGACGCCCGCTGGGCGCTGTCCGGCACCTTCCGCCCGTACGACACCGCCCGTACGGTCCGGGTCGAGAACGCCGACGGTGTCGAGCGGGGGCTCGGCCTCGGCGGCGAGATCGCCTTCGAGGTGGACGGCACCGAGCACACGCTTCAGGTCGCGGTCGAGCACGACGGCTCGCTCTGGGCGGTCTTCGCCGACGCCACCAGCGGGAACAGCAGCTACCGCTTCCGCTTCCTGCGGCCGGCCACGCCGGCCGAGGACGGCAGCGTGACCGTCGATCTCAACCGCGTGCTGCTGCCGCCGTGCGCCTTCGCCGACCATTTCATCTGCCCCTTCCCGCCGCCCGGCAACACCCTGCCGATCGCCGTCGAGGCGGGGGAGCGGAACCGGATCGACCACTGACGCACCACCGCACCCGATCGGTTCAGGCCCCGGCAGCCCGCGCGTTGCCGGGGCCTTTGTGGGCGAGCGGCGGTACGGATGGCCGGCCCGTTCCGCCGAGTTCAGGCCAAAGGGCGCTCTTGCGCGAGAAGTTGACGCCTTGAATACTCCCGAGGAAGCGCTTGTCAGGAGCACGTCGCATCTGAAATGCGGACACGCGGCCGTGCCCCCGACTGCGCCTCACGGGTCCGACCACCCCACAGGCGGACCCCCGTTTCCCCTCGGGAGGAATGACAAGTGAGGAACAAGCGCACCACCCCCCTCAGCGCCACAGCGAGACGAAGCCGGATCGTCGCGGTCGCCGCGGGCCTGGTTGCCGTCGCCGCAATCGCCGTCCCCAGCGCCCACGCCAACTCCACCACGGCATTCAGCGCCAACCAGCTCTCCGCCGCCAGCGATGCGGTGCTCGGCGCCGACATCGGCGGTACCGCCTGGAACATAGACCCGGCGACCAAGACCCTCGTCGTCACCGCCGACAGCACGGTCACCCAGGCCGAGATCAAGCAGATCAAGAAGTCCGCCGGTGCCAACGCGGGCGCCCTGCGCATCGAGCGCACGTCCGGCACCTTCAGCAAGCTGCTCTCCGGCGGCGACGCCATCTACGCCCCCGGCTGGCGCTGCTCCCTCGGCTTCAACGTCCGCAGCGGCAGCACCTACTACTTCCTGACCGCCGGTCACTGCACCGACGGCAATCCGCCCTGGTACACCAACTCGTCGAATTCGACGTACATCGGCCCGACGGTCGGATCCAGTTTCCCGACCAATGACTACGGCCTGGTGCGGTACGACAACACCTCCGTCGCCCACGCGGGCACCGTCGGCAGCCAGGACATCACCAGCGCGGCCAACGCGACGGTCGGCATGTCCGTCACCCGTCGCGGCTCCACCACCGGCATCCACAGCGGATCCGTCACCGGTCTCAACGCCACGGTCAACTACGGCGGCGGAGACATCGTCTACGGCATGATCAAGACGAATGTCTGTGCGGAGCCCGGCGATTCCGGCGGTCCGCTCTACTCCGGCACCAAGGCGATCGGACTCACCTCGGGCGGCAGCGGCAACTGCAGCTCGGGCGGTACGACGTACTTCCAGCCGGTCACCGAGGCGCTCAGCGCATACGGCGTCAGCGTCTACTGACGCACCGGCGCCCGATCGCACACATGACGGAGCCCTCGCCCGAATTCCGGGCGGGGGCTCCCGTGCACCCCGCGGCTTTTGAGAGGATGTGGGGGAGGTCGGTCGCGCAGGAACAACGGGGGCGGATGCTGTGCCTCCCGGAGGGATGTCCTCCGGGAACCCCCGGAGACACTCCAGGGGGTTCCAGTCCGTGAAACGCATCGGAGTGACCGGCCATCGCAGTATTCCCGAGGAGGCGCACGCCCATGTGCTGGCCGGGATCCGGGCGGCGCTCCGCGGGCTCGACGGCTCCCTGGAAGCCCTCTCCAGCCTGGCCGTGGGAGCGGATCAGCTCTTCGCCGACCTGGCACTCGCCCACGGGGCCGAACTGACCGTCGTCATCCCCAGCGGGGACTACGAGACATCGTTCGCCGCCGGCGCCGAACTGGCCCGCTACCGGAGCCTCAAGGACCGGGCGGCCCGGGAGGTGCTGCTGGACTTCCCGCACTCCACCGACGAGGCGTACTACGCGGCGGGTGCCTATATCGCCGATCACTGCGACCGGCTGCTCGCGGTGTGGGACGGCCGGCCGGCCCGCGGCTTCGGCGGCACGGGCGACATCGTGACGTACGCGCGGACGCTCGGCCGCCCGGTCACGGTGATCTGGCGCGACGGGGTCGAGCGCGCCTGATCCGACGTCACCTCACCGGCCTCGCCTCACATGCGGTGCCGGGCCAGCCAGTCGGTGTGTTCGGGGGAGACGATCCGCTCGGTCTCGAAGACCGCGACCGGCCACTGCCGTTCGGTCAGGCTGGTCTCCATGGCGGCCTGCATCGACTCCAGGTCCTTCTCGACCAGCGAGTGCGCGGATATCAGCGGGTGATGGCGGCGCATCTCGTTCCAGGCGAGGCAGGCGGCCGCTGCCGCCGAGAGCGCCCCCGTCAGGGCGAAGGACCGGGCGGCCCCGAACGTCTGGAGCAGGCTGAGCGTCAGTGCCGGCGTGGTCAGTGCGGCGATGGTGCTCGACCAGACGAGCGCGCCGCGCCGCGAAACCTGCTGGCGCCTGCGGTACCAGCGCCGCTGTTCGATCAGCCGGTCCCGTACGTAGGTTTCCTTGCGCACCGTGAACGCCCTGCTCCGTAGCTCCCGCATGGACTCCGTGATGAGCCCGCTGCCGGCATCGTTCATCTCGTCCCGGGGGTCCACCCAGCCCACCTTTCTGAGCTCCTGCAGACCCTCTTCGAGCCGGTTGGCGAACACCGCTTCCGGGTGCTGGGTACCGGTGTCGAACGGGGAGCCGTGGACGGCGTAGCGCCAGCACATCGACTTGATGAACTCGGCGGCGGAGCGGTTCAGTTGCCAATGCGACTTTGCCTTGCGCCGGGAAGCGGCATACGTCGTGACCAGAACCCCGAGATAGGCCAACGCGCCGACCCCGTCGAGGAGTTGAAATGAGCCGCCGATCCCGCCGTGCCAGGGCAGGGCCGCCGGCACGGCGCCCACCACGAGCAGGATCAGCTGGCCGCGGGTGGTATTGACCGCCTCCCGCTGGCGTGCGATGGCGATGGCGTCCGTGTGGTGGAAGAGCGCCGGGAGGTCCTCGCTCCTGAAGACCATGGACTGAAGCGGTCCGGGAATCGCCGTCATGTTCACCCCGTCTGCAGTTTTGGACATGCTCGTTCAGTCAGGCGGATGGCCCGTCCGGTCCGGCCGAAGGTCTGGAAGGCCCCTGTGCGGTGCCCGGGGCGCACGCGTGCGCGGGCGGAGGCCGACCGGGTGCACGAGAGTAAGGTCGCCCGCCGGACACTGCAATGGTGCCCTGGACGCCGGCTGCTTCCCCGGGTCCGGATCCGGTCGCTCTCGTGTGATCCGAAAAGCTGTGGCATGGTTGGTCAACTGACTTTTGTTTGCAGGCGAGTTACCCCATTGGGTGCGTCCGGGTATCGCCTCTCGCCGGGGGAGCGAACATGCGGGAAACGAACGAGGACGACGTTCAGTCGCCGGCCGGTGCCCAACGAAGGATCCGGCGAAGCCCACTGCTGTTCACCACACCCCTCGTGCTGCTCGCACTGCTCACCGCGATCCTTCTCTGGGAAGTGATCCGGTCCAACACCACAGCCGAGGCGCAGACCGAATGGCCGTGGCGCCTGCACCTGCTCGACATGGACGCCCTGGGCAGTCTGCTGGCCGTCGCCGGCGGCGCGGTCCTGGCCAGGGCGCAGTACGCCCGCACGGTGCGTCCGTACCTGGGCTGGCGCGGATCCTGGCAGAAGGGGCATCTGAAGGAGGACGCGTCCGCGTGGCGCGTCGGCGTGCTCAACGGCGGGCAGCATCTTGCCGTGATCGAAACCTGGGACTGCCGTCTGGTCATGACCGGGCAGGCCGACTCCGCCGGCGCGCGGTGGGTCGATCTCGAGGAAACCGTGACCGAACTGACAGCTGCCGGGCTCGTCGTCGCGCAGGACTTCCAGATCATCCGCTTCGGGACGGGCTTCCCTCTGGTGGGCACCGGGGGGCACGAAACGATGCTGGTGGGCGCCTTCTCGAAGCGATTCGTCCGTGACGTCGAGGCGTTGTACCTGCGGTTCAGGGTCACCGATGTCGTAGGTGACACCCACGAGCGCGTCCTGGACTGCATGAAGGGGGCGAGGACGGATCTCAACGCCCCGCTCGACTGAGGTCCGGCAGGACCCGCCCGTCCTCTCGGCGGAGGCAGCCGATGGGAGGCGTTCGCGGACGGAACCGGCAGAACGTGGCGCCGGGCGGGTGAACGGAGTGGAAGTGAACACGCGGCATCGCGCATCTGTCCTGAAGTCAAATCCACGTCCCTTTCGCCGAAATCGGGGTGGCGCATCACCCGTCCTTGGTGCAGGGGCACCCCACCGGCCCGCGCACAGGCCGGCGGAGGGGAGGGCCCGGCCTTCCGGAACTGGCTCGTGTCATCCGCTCCTGCCTGCGCTTTCTCTCGTCACTCCGACGGAGGAATGTCGAGTCACGTTCCGTCTGGCGTAATGCTGTGTCACAGCTGCGTTTCGTGCGACGTCGGCATTTGCCAAGCGCTGTCAGCGGAGTAAAGTCGTGCCGACCGGACGCTGCATTTATGCAGTAGCCGGAAGCGTTTCAGTGTCCGGAACAATCCCATCAAGGACGGCCGTGAAGACCAACGAATCCACCTCATCCTTCGCCAATGCGAAGAGCCGTGTGCCGCTCGCCGAGATCGACATCCGTGGCGTCGAAGCCACCAGGAAGCTCGATCGGGTAATCAGCACGTCAACCGGCCGTTCCACCAAGGCATCAACCTTCAGCTCGGCTCTCTGAGCCGCGCCGTAAGGTGGCTAGACTGACGGAATGACAGGACCCCTGGTCCCCTTCCGTGAAATTGTGCTCAAAGTGCACAGCAGGTGCGATCTTGCCTGCGATCATTGTTACGTCTATGAACATGCTGATCAGAGCTGGCGTACCCGCCCTAAGGCAATCTCTGATGAGGCTATTTCCTGGACCGCTCAACGCTTGGCCGAGCATGCCCTGACGCATGCGCTGCCCTCCGTGTCAGTGATCCTGCACGGAGGGGAGCCTCTCCTGGCGGGCCCCGCGCGTCTGCGCCGCGTCTGCGAGGAACTCACCTCGGCACTGAACGGCATCGCCGATCTCGATCTACGGATCCATACCAACGGCCTGCAGCTCAGCCCGCGCTATCTCGACCTCTTCGACGAGTTCGGCGTCAAGGTCGGCATCTCGCTCGACGGCGACCGGGCCGCCAACGACCGGCACCGCCGTTTCGCCGACGGACGCACCAGCCACCCCCTGGTCCTGCGAGCCGTCGAGCTCCTTCGCCAGGAGCGCTACCGGCACCTCAACCTCGGCCTCCTGTGCACCGTCGACATCCGCAACGATCCGCACGCGGTGTTCGACGCCCTGGCCGAACTCGATCCACCGCTCATCGACTTCCTCCTACCGCACGCCACCTGGGACCAGCCGCCGCCGCGTCCGGACGGATCGCCCACGGCCTATGCCGACTGGCTCCTCGCGATCTTCGACCGCTGGAGGGAACAGGGCCGGCCGGTGCCGGTGCGGTTCTTCTCCTCGGTCCTGTCCAGCCTGAGCGGCGGACCTAGTCTCACCGAGTCCCTGGGCCTGGCCCCCACCGACCTCGTCGTCGTCGAGACCGACGGGCAGCTGGAACAGGTGGACTCGCTCAAGAGCGCCTATGAAGGCGCGGCCTCCACCGGGTTCGACGTCTTCACCCATGCCTTCGACGAGGTCGCGGCGCACCCCGGGGTCCGGGCGCGGCAGCTCGGACTGGCCGGGGTCAGCGAGACCTGTCGCCGTTGCCCCGTCGTACGTTCGTGCGGCGGGGGGCTTTACACACACCGCTACCGTTCGGACAGCGGATTCGGCAACCCCTCGGTGTACTGCGCGGATCTCGAAGCGCTGGTGCGCGGCATCGAGGTGCGGACGGCGGCGGAAACCGAGTCGGCCGCGGTCGCGGAGCCGCACGAGCTGATCGCCGCGCACCAGGACCTGACGCGGACTCTGCTCGCCCGGCTCCACGCGGACCTCGACGGCCGGGGCGGAGAGCGCTGGGACGAGGCCTGGGAGTTGGTGCAGGCCTTGGACCGGACGGAAGCGGGCGCCGGCGGCCTGGACGGTGTACTGGCCCATCCCTACACCCGCACCTGGCTGCTCGACGCGCTGGACGCCGTGTACGACGACCGGCCCGGTGCCGACCGGCCGGCGACGCTGCGGCTGTCGTCGTCCGTGGCCGCTGCCGCCGTACGCGCCGGAATCGAACGGGATGTCCCCGTCGCCTACCGGGACGGCAGCATCTTCCTCCCCACCCTCGGAGAGGCGCGGATCGGTGGATCGGGGGAGCACGGGTTTGCCCTCGTGCGCGCCACCGACGACGGATTCCTGATCCGGCGGGACGGGCACGCCGCCGAACGGCGGATCGTGCGGACGTCGACGGAAGACCCCGGCTGGCTTCCGGTGCGCCACGTGGGTGTCGGCGGGGCGCCCGGCTTCGTACTCGACGACCTCGACCCGTACCGGGACTGCTTCGGCACGCCCGTCGCTCCCCGGCTCGGGCAGCCCGAGGCCGATGCGTGGAGCGCGGGACTCGCCGGGGCCTGGGAACGGCTGACGGCGGTCGTGCCGGGGCAGGCGGCCGAAGCGGCGGGCAGCCTGATCGCGCTGACGCCGCTCACCACCGGACACCCCGCTGTGGGGCGGCACGGCTACGGGGCGTTGGGGATCGGCGTGTACACGGATACCGAGGAACTGGCGCTCGGCCTGCTCCGCGGATTCCGGCGGGCCAAGCTGAGGGCCCTCGTGGATGTCACGGATCTGTACGCATCGGACGGAGCCTGGGACCATCGGACGCCCTGGCAGGAAAAGTCCGTTCCCTTCTCCCGACTGCTGTCCACGACCTATGAGCGGGTGGGGCTGGGTCTCTTCGACCCCCGGTTCCTGGACGGGGTGCCGCAGGCGCTCGACACGCTCGAAGCGGCGGCCGAACTGACCATCGACGGAAAGCAGCTGCTGACCGCAGTCCGGAAGGAGATCAGCGGTACACACGGGACATCCGGGAAGAACAGTTGCAAGACTGCTTTTGATCAAGAACCTGATTGACCGGGCGTGAGGATGGATGACTGAAAAGCAGCGTTGAATGACCGAACGCCATGGGGGTGGAGCAAGGTCCGCTCCGGAATGATGAATTCGCTCGCATTCTTCCTACACTCCTCGGATGCGAGTGCTCACACAGGACGGGGGTCGTGTGCACGCATCAACGCAACAGCGAGCGGCGGACCATCGGCCGTACTTCTTCTTGAGCTATGCGCATACACCGGGGTACGGCGGTGGAACGGACCCGGATATGTGGGTCGAGCGGCTGTTTCAGGATCTCTGCGGCCATGTAATGGCCATGACCGACCTCCCGGCGGGTGCCTCCGCCGGGTTCATGGACCGGGAGATACGGTCCGGCGAGGGGTGGTCGGAACGGCTCGGCAGTGTGCTGGCCACCTGCCGGGTGTTCGTTCCGCTCTTCTCGCCGCGCTACTTCGCCAGCGAGATGTGCGGAAAGGAGTGGCACGCTTTCGAACAGCGCGCCATCGCCCACCGGGCCCGCAGCAATCAGCCCGCCGAAGCAATCGTGCCCGCGCTCTGGGTGCCGGTTCCACCGAACCAGCTGCCCGGGCCGGCGGAGCGGCTGCAGTTCAATCACCGTGATTTCGGGGATCGTTACGTCAGTGACGGGCTCTACGGACTGATCAAACTCAGACTCTTCGCCCAGGAGTACGAACGGGCTGTCTACGAGCTCGCCAAACGCATCGTCAGCGTCGCGGCCACCGCCCGGATCGAAGTGGGTCGCCCCGTCGACTACCGGCTGGCCCCCAGCGCCTTCGGCTCGCAGAGCAGCGGTGCCGGTGCGCCTCGCCCGATGAAGGTGACCATCGCGGCTCCCACCCGGCACGACCTGCCAGAGGGACGCAACGCCGACTACTACGGCGACAACCCGCACGACTGGAACCCCTACCACCCGGCCTCCGCACGGCCCCTGGCCTATGTCGCCGAGGACCTGGTGCGCTCCCTCAACTACCAGGCCACCGTCACCTCCTTCGACGAGGAGTCCGGCCACGCGGAGAGCAAGGGGCCACCGAGCAGACCGGAAATCCTGGTCGTGGACCGCTGGGCGCTGATGGACGAGGACCGACGCCGCAGACTCGCGGCCTTCGACGCCGAGAACCGCCCGTGGGTGACCATGGTGGTGCCCTGGAACCGCGAGGACCCCCAGAGCAGAGCCGCCGAGGCGGAGCTGACCGAGAAACTCGAACAGACCATGCCGTCCAAGATTCGACAGGGGCGCGCGTATTGCCGCGCCGCGGCAAGGGGAGTGCCCAGCATGGATGCCTTCGGACAGGTGCTGCCCCAGGTGGTGGAGGCGGCGGCGCAGCAGTATCTGCGCCACGCGGCGGTCTATCCGCCGGCGACGGGCGGCGGCCACACTGAACGAACACGACTGATGGGGCCCATGGGCAACACACAGTTCATACCGGACATGCACGACCCTGCGACGGATGCGGAGGACGTATGACGGCCGGGCGTGACGGACGCATCGTCACTTTCTACTCGTACAAAGGCGGTACCGGGCGCACGATGGCCCTGGCCAACACCGCCTGGATCCTGGCTGCCAACGGCAAGCGGGTACTGGCCGTCGACTGGGACCTGGAGGCGCCCGGACTCCACCGGTTCTTCCATCCCTTCCTCAACCCGTCGACACTCGGCGCCACCACCGGCGTCATCGACCTGATCACCGAGTACGCCTGGGCCGCCACCAGCCCGGTCCAGCGTGCCGACGACTGGCACCGCGACTACGCCCGCATCCAGCCGCACGCCGTCTCCCTCGCCCCGGAGGCGCTCGGCTGGGAGTTCCCGCAGGGGGGCACCCTCGACTTCGTTTCCGCCGGGCGCCAGAACCGCGAATACTCCGCGACCGTCTCCACCTTCGACTGGGACAACTTCTACGACCGGCTCGGCGGCGGGCACTTCTTCGACGCCCTGCGCGACGACATGAAGGCCAACTACGACTACGTCCTCATCGACAGCCGGACCGGTCTCAGCGACATCGCCGACATCTGCACCGTCCACCTTCCGGACCTGCTCGTCGACTGCTTCACCCTCAGCGACCAGTCCATCGACGGCGCGGCATCCGTCGCCCGGCAGATCTCCGAGCGCTACACCGGCCGCCCCATCTCGATCTTCCCCGTCCCGATGCGCATCGACGAGGGCGAGAAGGAGAAGGCCGACGCGGGCCGCGCCCTGGCCCGGCTGAAGTTCGACCGGCTGCCCCGGGACCTGTCCAGTGACGAACTCACCGCCTACTGGGGAGCGGTGGAGATTCCGTACCGTCCCTACTACGCGTACGAGGAGACGCTGGCCACCTTCGGCGACGAGGCAGGTCTGACCAACTCGCTGCTTTCCGCCTTCGAGCGGCTCACCGCCGTCATCACCGACCGGCAGATCACCTCGATGCCCCCCGTGGGGGAAGAGGTGCGGCTCCGCATCCGCGACGCCTTCACCCGGCGCAGGCCCGCGCTGCCCGCCGATCTCTTCCTCAACTATGTGGCGGAGAACCGGATGTGGGCCGACTGGATCGAATCGGTCCTCACCCGGGCCGGATTCCGTGTCGTCCCGCGCGATGTCTCCGCCGAGCCCGGCGTGGCCGACCCGGCGCAACTCGCGCCCGAGACCGCCACCCGTACCGTCGTCCTGCTCTCCAGCGCCTATCTCAAGTCCCAGCGGGCCGTGAGCCTGTGGGACAGGGCGGTCGCCGAGGACCCGGGCGGCGGCAGGCGTCAGCTGCTGCCTCTCAGGGTCGGGGACGTACGCCTCTCCGCGCCCTACATCGACCGCAACCCCGTCGACCTCTTCCGGCTCGACGAGGTGCACGCGACCGCGGCGCTGATGCGTGCCCTGGACCGCCCGGTGCAGCTCGTCGACGGGCTCGCGCCCGGGCCCCGCTTCCCCGGCACCGTGCCGAAGATCTGGAACGCACCACCCCGAAACCCCGGCTTCACCGGCCGCTCCCTGGTCCTGGAACGGATGCGCGACCAGCTCGGCGGCGGCATGGCCGTCGTGCTCCCCCAGCCGCAGACCCTGTACGGGCTCGGCGGCGTCGGCAAGACCCAGGTCGCTCTCGAATATGTGCACCGATTCATGGCCGACTACGACCTGGTGTGGTGGATATCGTCCGAGCAGACCGACGACGTGGTGGCCGGCCTCGCCGAACTCGCCGTCCGGCTCGGCGCCCAGGGCGGCGACGACATGGCCGCGGCCTCCCAGGAGGCCGTCGACCTGCTGCGCCGCGGAGTTCCGTCGGACCGCTGGCTGCTGGTCTTCGACAATGCCGACGACCCCGAACGGCTCCGGCGCTACTTCCCGCAGGGCGGCTCCGGTCACATCCTGGTCACCTCCAGGAACCAGACCTGGTCCCAGCACGGCGACGCACTGCCTGTCGACGTCTTCCTGCGGGAGGAGTCCATCGAGCACCTCCAGCGCCGCGCCCCGGGGCTAAGCGTCGAGGACGCCGCGCAGGTGGCCACCGCTGTCGGTGACCTGCCGCTCGCAGTGGAACAGGCGGCGGCCTGGATCGCGGAGACCGCCACGCCCATCGACGCCTATCTGGAACAGCTCGCCCAGCAGGCCCCTCAGGTCCTGGCCCTCAACCAGCCCGCGGGCTATCCGGAACCCGTCGCCGCCACCTGGAACATCTCCATCCAGCGCCTCAAGGAGCGCTCGCCCGCCGCCGTGCGGCTGCTGCAGCTCTGCGCCTTCTTCGCCCCCGAGCCGATCAACGCCAACCTCCTGTACAGCAAGGAGATGATCGAGGCACTGAAGCCGTACGACCCCTCGCTCCAGGAGAAGCTGGTGCTCGGCCGGGTCATCCGGGAGATCGGCCGGTTCGCCCTCGCCAAGGTCGACCAGGTCTCCAACTCCATCCAGGTGCACCGCCTCGTCCAGGCCGTCATCCGGGCGCAGCTCAGCGAGGAGGAGCAGCGTGACGCCCGGCATGTCGTCCACCGCATTCTGGCGGGTGCCCGGCCCGATGACGACGAGCCGATCGACAACCCGGCGACCTGGCCGCGGTTCGCGACCATATGGCCGCACCTCGGCCCGTCCGATGCGCGCAACTGCAGGGAACCCGAGACCCGCAGGCTCCTGATCGACCGGGTGCGCTACCTGTGGAAGCGTGGTGACTTCAGGACGGCCGGCACCCTCGGCGCCGAACTGCGCGAGACATGGGAGGAGATGCTCGGCGAGCGGGATCTCCAGTACCTCTACCTCTGCTTCCACCTCTCCAACATCTACCGCTCGCGCGGTCGTTATGTGGAGGCGAAGGAACTCGACGAGATCACCCTCGCCCGGCAGCGGGAGGTACTGGGTTCGGAGCACCCGCACACGTACATGACCACCAGTAGCCTCGCGACGGACCTCGGATCCCTCGGCGACTACAGCCGGGCGATCGAGCTGGCGACCGAAGCCACCGAGGGGTTCAGCCAGATCTTCCACGACTCACACCCCAGGACGCTGGCGGCGGCCAACAACCTGGCTCTGAACCTGCGCCTCGTCGGGCAGTACGCCAAGGCCAGGGAGATCGATCAGGACGTCTACGACCGGCGCACTGAGGTGCTCGGCGCGAACCACCCGTACAGCCTGTCCTCCGCCATGAACCTGGCCCGCGATCTGCGGGACGTGGGACGGTACGAGGACTCCGTCGGTCTGCTCAGCCGCACCTACGACAGCTACAAGACACACCTCGGGCGAACCTTCCCCGGCACGCTGAGTGCGGCGAAGAGCCTCGCGGTCTCGCTGCGCAGGGCGGGCCGGCTGGAGGATGCCCGCAGACTGACGGTGGCCACCCGCGCCAGGTACCGGGCCAAGTACACCTCGGCCAACCCCGAATCGCTGGCCTGTGATCTCAACATGGCGGCCGACCTGTTCGGGGCCGGTGAGGCGGTCGAGGCGAGGGACACCGCTCAGGAAGTCGTCGACCAGTACATGAAGGTCCCGGGCGAGAAACACCCGTACAGCCTGGCCGCCCAGAACAACCTCGGCGTCTATGTCTCGGGGGCCGGTGCGGCGGAGGAGGCGGAGAAACTGCTGAAACGGGTGGTCGCCTCGATGCGCGAAGTGTTCGGACGCGAGCATCCGCACACCCTGTTCTGCGTCATGAACCTGGCCAACGCAACCGCGGACCTCGGCGACCTCGACATCGTGCTGTCGACGGAGCGGCAGGTGTCCGCGCAGCTTCGGGAGGCCCTCGGGGCGCACCATCCGGAGACCTTGGCCATGACGTCGAACATGGCTGTCACGCTCGATGCGATGGGGCGCAAGGACGAGGCGTTGCAGGTGCGGGCGGAAGCGGTCGAAGAGCTGACCCGACAGCTCGGCGACGAGCATCCGCTGACCCGGATCGCCCGGGAGGACAGCCGGTTCCAGCGCGAACTGGAACCGATCACGATCTGAGCCGACCGGGCCCGCCGATGGCGGGCCCGGCCTGGGTCAGCCCTCCGAGGGGGCGGCGGTGGCCTGCTCCTCCAACAGCCAGTTGAGGACGCCAGGGAGCACGGACAGCGCATCGAAGTGCGCCGCCGCCGGCTCCAGCACCGCGGTGGCGCCCGGGATCTGCCCGGCCAGCCAGCGGGAGTGCCCGACCGGTGAGAAGACGTCCTTCTCGCCGTGCCACAGCATCACGGAGCCGGTGATGTCCGCCGGGTCGAAGCCCCATGGGGTGCAGAGCGCGATCGCGTCGTCGATCCATCCGTACGCCGAAGTGCGCAGCCCCTCACTGTAGTTGCGCAGCAGCATGGAACGGATTCCGGCGTCGTTGACGACGACCCGGTCGGAGTCGGTCAGCTCCCGGCGGAGATCGTCGAGGAGCTTGACCGGATCCTGTCTGATCACTGCCGACCGGGAGATGAAGCACTCCGCGAGCCCGTCCGGGTCGGCCGCCGCCGTGGAGTACGCCAGCACATTGGAGGCGGCCATCCCGTCGAACCAGTCCAGTCCGTCCGCGCCCCAGGGGGCGAGCCCGACCAGAGCGGCGGTGCGGGTGACCCGGTCCGGCATCAGCGCGGCGCAGGCCAGGGCATGCGGGGCGCCGCCGGAACGGCCCACCACGGCGAACCGTTCCAGCCCGAGCGAGTCCGCGATGGCCCGCACATCCTCCGCGACGTCCGCCACGCAGCGGCCCGCCAGCCGGTCGGAGCCGCCGTAGCCCGGCCGGTCATAGGTGATGAGCTGTGTCTTGCGCTGGTACAGCACCATGCCGCGCGGCGCCGGACCGAGCCGGCTGCCGGGCATTCCGTGGAGCAGGAAGACCGGTCTCCCGCGCGGGTCGCCCAGACGCTCCACCATCAGATGCCGCCCGTCCCTTGCGCGCACCCGATTGCGCACTCCGCGCCTCCTCCACTCCGTGCGGGCACCGAGTGCCCGACTTTTTCCACCGATTCGATGATGACCCATCAAAGTCCTTGAATGGAATGGCAATTGAGATAAATCAACAGTGAATACCGGACAGGCTCAATCCTCGCCCATTGCCGACCGGCCGGTCGCACGGTGTGTTCGCAGACGGAACCGACGTGGTGCGGATCCAGGTAAGTGAACGGGGGTGGGGGTGAAACGGTGCGGTCGTGTGTGCGTTCTGAAGTCGACCTTGTGTGCTGTCTGCTCGGTCGGAATTGTGGGCGGCTCCATCCTCCTTACCCAGGCACCCCACTTGCCTGTGCACGGCCCCACAGGAGGTCGACGTTGAAGCATCGACGCATATCCAGGAAGCGTGCGGTGATGGCCGGTTCGGCCGTCGTCGCCCTGGTCGCAGCAGGAATCACATTCCAGAATGCGAACGCCAGTGACGACGTACCGCAGTTCACCGTACGGACGCTGACGGCGAATGCGGCCGGAAAGCTCGCCACCGCCCTCGGCGACGACCTGGGCGGCGCCGCGGCCGGCGCGTACTACGACGCCGGCGCGAAGAACCTGGTCGTGAACGTGGTCGACGACACCCGAGCGAGGTGGACCTCTTGGTAAGTCGGCCCGTCCGGCGGGTCCGTCAGTTGTGCGCCCGTGCCGGTGCCGACGACCCGCCGCGGGCAGCTGCGAGACAGCCGGCAGCGAGCCGGTCGCCCACATCGGCCACCAGCCCCTTGCCGAGGCCCTCCGCCTTCGTCAGCAGCGCCTCGAAGGCCGTGAGGCGACGGAAGGCGTCCGCGTACGTGGCCTGCTCCTCCACGGGGAGCTGGAGCACCTGGAGCCGCCTGATGTCCACACGGGACGAACTGGAGGCATGGGTACCCGCCTGGCGCCCGTTGGCCGGTGCGCGCAGGCAGCCGGCGAGGAAGTGGGCATCCAGCTTCTCCGGGGTGACGCGCAGGGCGTACAGCTGGGGCCCCAGTGCGACCGGCGGCCCTTGATGCACCCACGCGCTGAACGCGCGAACGACTCCCGCAACCACCACGTCGCCCTCTTCGGCCACGGTCTGGGCGGTGCCCGGATCCAGCAGCCCGCTGGGGGTGCCGTCCATCAGCAGGTCGGCAACGGTGAGCAGCGGAACACCCGCTCCTTGCGGCGGCGGCGTGCTGTCCGAAGGCTGCTGCCCCGCAAGCAGGGTGAGCGCGCCTGCTTTGACGAGATCCCCCACTGTGGCAGTTGTCCGCGGCTCCGCTGCGGAGAGGCCGATCTCCGACAGGTACGTCGTCAGATCGCCGAGTTCACTCAGAGAGCCGGCCAGCTCCTCCCACGAAGCAGCGAGTTCGACCCCGGAGGGTTCGCTGCCGGATGCCGTGTAACGGCCCGGGGTGACGTCCACCTCGTCGTCCAGCAGGTCCAGCAGGGACACCCGTACGGCATCTTCGGGCAGTTCGCCCCCGGGCTTGTCGAGTTCCGAGACGGCGGAGCGGACGAACCCGGTCAATGCATCCCAGTCGGGCCCCTGCTCGCGTGCACCCGGCTTCCCCAGCCGTGTCGCGTCGACCAGGAGTGCGTCCTGAGCGCTCGGACCGGCGTGGGGACCCTCCGGAGCTGCACGAAGCACCCACAGTTGGAGGGAGACGCTGTGCGGCTGCGCGCACCCCGGCGGCAGTGCCACAACCGCCCTCAACAGTCCGGTACGCAGCAGCGACCCACGGATGCGACGACCCGCCTTGCGGGATGCGACGGCCGGAGGCAGGACGACGACTGCGGTCCCACCGGGCCTGAGGTGTGTCAGCAGGTGCTGTACCCAGGCCAGCTCCGGCTCGGTGCGTGGCGGCAGGCCGTGTGTCCAGCGTTGGTCGGTGGCCAGTTCCTCGTAGCCCCAGTCGCGTTCGTTGAACGGCGGGTTGCACAGTGCGATATCCGACCGCAGGCCGGCGAACGGATCGGCGCGCAGTGCGTCGACGGTTGCGATCTCGGTGTGGACGTCCCGGCCCTCGGTCACGAAGTCGAGGCGCGCGGACGCGAGGGCGGCCAGGGCCGGATCCCGCTCGCACCCCAGCAGAGTCAGATCCGGACCGTCGTACTCCTGAGCGGCAGCTGCTGCCAGATGCCCCGTACCGCACGCCGGATCGAAGACCGTGAGTCCTCCATCGCCTTCGCCGAGCCGGCTGTCGAGCGCGATCCGCGCCATCAGCGTGGCCAGCTGGGTCGGTGTGGTGCTGAGCTGCCGTACGTGTGTGTCCAGCCACCGTTGCAGCAAGAACTCGAACGTCTTGCGTGGCCCTTCGCCGCGCCCCAGACGCGCAGCTTCGCCGACCAGGTCCTTTGCTTCGGCGGAGAGTCCCGGTGCCGCGGAGCGGGCCCGGGGGGAGCGCATCCGGCGGGCTGCCTCGGCGATGGCGAGCCCCGATTCGTCCCTGCTGCCGAGCGCCTCGAACCGCGGCCACAGGAACTCGCGGGCGCCGGCGTCCGTCAGCTTCCCGTTGCTGCGCAGCCACTGCTCGACCTCGGAGAGTGAAAACTGCGGGCTGACGTCCGTGCCGCCGATGCGTGAGGGGAACGAGTCGTGGCGGCGGCGCCAGTTGCTCACCGCCGCGCGTCCCACCCCAGCGATCCGGGCGATCTCGGCCAGGCTGACCGGTACAGCGTTGGTTCTACTCATCGAGGGTCTCCGGGGTCCTTGGCGGGCTAGTACTACAGGGATAGATCTTGGTGTGCGATTGAGGCAGAATGGTCTGTCGTGAGTGCACGAGGTCGGGATAAGGACGAGCTGGCGGCGGAGG
>NZ_JBSFYR010000055.1:0-49665 GCF_053599875.1 Streptomyces sp. NPDC005151
CAGCGGCCACCCCACGCCCGAATCCGCAACCCAGCCCCGACACGGCCTGCACACCCCCGAAACGATCAACCCGAAATCAAGCCGGTGGATCCGGGTTGAGGTGTCCGGGGAGGTTGGTGGTGAGGGCGTGGCGTACGGCGTCGGGGTGGGCGTCGC
Organism: Streptomyces sp. NPDC005151; assembly: GCF_053599875.1. Taxonomy (NCBI): domain Bacteria; kingdom Bacillati; phylum Actinomycetota; class Actinomycetes; order Kitasatosporales; family Streptomycetaceae; genus Streptomyces; species Streptomyces sp. NPDC005151. Next base: position 157 of record NZ_JBSFYR010000055.1, read on the forward strand.
GTTCCAGCCAGGCGGCGACGGCGGGAGTCAGGCGGTGGATGTCGTTCTCGGCCAGGAGCAGGCGGGGTTCGTGGCGGCGTAGGTCGGCCAGGAGCTCGGCGGCCGCGCGGTGACGGTCCAGGTCGGGCACCTGCGGCTGGGGCAGCGGCGGGCGCGGGGGCGTGGGCGCCTGCTGCGGTTCGGGGGCGGGTGCGGGGGCTTGCGCGTCCGGCCGGGGTGTGGGGGCAGGGGTGGGCTCCGGTGCCGAGGGCTGGGCGGGTGCCGGTGCTGGAGTCGGGGGCGTGGCCGCGGCCGGACACCTGGGCGCCGTGCGGCGGGGACCGAGCTCGGGCCTGGGCTGCGGCTTGGACACCGGGGGGCGGCTGGCCTCGGAGCTCGGCTGGTTGTACGAGACCGTGCGGGTGACGACCTGGCCGCTGGGGAGCCGTTCCCGGGTGCGCTGCAAGTAACCGTGGGCCTCGAGTTCGCGCAGGGCGGCGGCGATACGGACCTCGCTCTCCGGGAAGCGGTCGGCGAGGAACCTGATGCCGATCTTGGCTCCGGCGGGCAGCGACTGGATGTGCGTGGCAAGTCCGATCGCGGTGAGGGACAGCTCGCGATGCTGGGTGAGGTGGTTACCGACGACCGTGAAGCGGCTGGTGTGACGGGAGTTGATGTGCACGACACCGGACGACGGCGTGGCGATGCCACGTACGCGGGACGGGGCGCGCGAGGGCGCGGTAACCTGCTGGGTATCCATCGGGAAGCCCTTACTTCCTCGGTGGTCAGGCCCTCGATCAGGATTGGCGTCCTGGCCGGGGGCCGTCGCATGTCTGGGGTTGTTGGTCGCCGCGAGCATATGCCGACCAACCAGGCGCGAATCCAGCCGAATTGACCAATCTCACCCGTGTGGGTGACGGGAGGCCGGGTGGGGTTGGGAAGGGTGATTTCCCCGGGTACTTCAAAGACCTTTACGTCGTGCGTCACCGCGTCGCGGCCCACCGCGCCGCAAGGGACCGGGTCGCGGGAATCCGCGACCCGGTGGAGAGGTCACGGTACGAAGGGGAACGGGCGGTGTCCGAGCGCTCGACACCGGCCACGCTGTCAGAGAGGTCCTATACCTTCATGACCATGTCGATCACCGCACATCTGCGCGACTCGGTGAGGCTGCCGGATGGGGGCGCACTGGTCAACGGCTTCGCCTTCGAGAGCCGTGGAGACGGGCCTCGCCGCGCCCTCCTCCGGAACGGGCATGAGCTGGAGGTATACGACCTGTACGAGGTCTTCGCGGGGGAGCGGGCGCCGACCGCGGTCTTCCCACTTCCCTGGCCGGGGTGGGACCGTGGTGTCCATTCGGTGAGCCCTGAAGGCACGTTCGCGGTGTTCTCGGGTCAGCGCGCGGTGCGGGCCGTGGGCGTGGGCGGAGAGACGCTGTGGGAGTACCGGCACGGCTGCTGGGGATCCGAGATCGGTCACGCGCACACGGGGGATGAGCAGGAGGTGTGCCGCGGCCTCGAGCACGGGTCATGCCGGGTCTCCGACGACGGTCGGCTCGTCTGGGCGCATGTCGTGGTCGAGCCGGAGGACGGGAATTGGGGGGAGTGCTGGGTCGTCCTGGACGCCTGTGACGGACGAGAGCTGGCCCGACTGCCGCTGGACAGCGCAGCCGCCGGCTCGCACCACCTCTCCCACCCGGACGGTGTCCACATGGGTCTCTGCATCGGTATGGGCCAGGACGGCATCCTGCTCCACTGGGCACGCTGGGACGGCAAGAACCTGACCGGCTGGGACAACGAGACCATGGACCGCATCCTGATGGACGTCCACGCGGGGCATCCCGGCTACCTGACGGTCGAGCACTACGGAGCAGACCTGGAACTGCACGCCCTGGATGGCGCTGTGCTCGCCGACGGGGAGCCCGAGCCGACCGACGAGGAGGACTCTCCCTGCTGGGACTACGGCTGCGGCTTTGTCGACGCCGACACCGTCATCGCCTCGACAGTCGAATCCGACGAGGACCCGGAGCGGGCCCGCCACTGGCTGCTCGATGCCCGCACCCTGGAGATACGCGGGACGGTCGCGTATCCCGCGGGCCCTGTCGACAGCTGTGTGCGCCCGCTCGGCGACGGGACCTGGCTCACCTACGACGACGGGAGCGAGACGCTCAACCGCTGGACTCAAGCAGCGTCTTGAGCGCGGTGAGGTGCTCGCGCCAGAACCTTCGGCAGGCGGTGACATCGCCCCGGAGTGGCTGCGCGACACGGCGTCGCCACGCGCGCAGGGTTTCCTGAGCGGTGTCACGGAGACGGCCCGCGACGTACAGCGCCTCGCACCGTGGCGGGCGACGGCGGTCACAGAGGCGTAGGCGCCGCCGGCCGGACCGTGGCCCCGGGACGGCGCACGGACCGCGAGCCGTGGCAAATGGCCCCGGCCGGGACCGACGCTGTCCACGGCGCAGTCGAATCGAGCGCGTCGGCGACGCGGCGTAGACCGGGCGCACCACGGAGCGGGACTGCGGGGGTATCGGAGGAAAATGGGGGAGTTTACCCAACCCCATCTCACGGCACACGCTCCGACGCCACATTTTGTTCCTCTATGCGGCTGAACTTTTGTTGATCTGTGGTCAGTTGAGGGGTGAAGGGGCCTACCCTTCACCAGGTGAACCAGTTGATGTCCCGCGATTCCGATGCCGGCCTGCCCGAGGACGCCGCCCTGCCCGGCACGCTGCCCGAACCCCTGCGGGCCGAGCTGATCGCGTTCCGGCGCGATCTGCACATGCACCCCGAGCTCGGCAACCAGGAGTTCCGCACCACCGCTGCCCTCAAGGCCCGGCTGGAGAAGGCCGGGCTCCGGCCCCGGGTGCTCGCCACCGGAACCGGGCTCCTGTGCGACGTGGGTACATCGGGAGGGGCGCGAAGCTCGGACAAGGGTGGTGGTGGGCGACGGGCGGGCAGTGACACCCGGCCCATGCTCGCCCTGCGCGCGGACATCGACGCCCTGCCCATTCCGGACACCAAGGCCGGCGTCCCGTACCGGTCCACCGTTCCCGACCGGGCGCACGCCTGCGGGCACGACATTCACACGACCACTGTCCTCGGCGCCGGGCTCGTGCTCGCCGAGCTCGACCGGCAGGGGCTGCTGCCGCACCCCGTGCGGCTGATCTTCCAGCCCGCCGAGGAGGTGCTGCCCGGCGGCGCGCCCGATGCGATCGAGGCCGGGGTGCTGGAAGGCGTCGGGCGGATCATCGGGGTGCACTGCGACCCGAAGGTCGACGTGGGGAGGATCGGGCTGCGGGTCGGGGCGATCACCTCCGCCTGCGACCGGCTGGAGGTCACGCTCGACGGGCCCGGCGGGCACACCGCCCGGCCACATCTGACCACCGACCTGGTCACCGCCGCCGCCAAGGTGGCCACCGAGGTGCCCGCGCTGCTGGCGCGGCGGGTCGACGCGCGGGCCGGGCTCGCCGTGACCTGGGGGCGACTGGAGGCCGGGCACGCGTGCAATGTGATCCCGCAGCATGCCGAGCTGTCGGGAACGGTCCGCTGCCTGGACCTGGCGGCCTGGCGGGAGGCGCCGGACCTGGTCCACGCCGCGATCGACGAGGTAGCCGGAATGCACCGGGCCAAGTCGGTGATCGACTACATCCGCGGGGTCCCGCCCGTCGTGAACGATCCGGCCGTGACCGATCTGCTGGCCGCCGCGATGACCGGGCGCCGCGGATCGTATGCAATCGAGGACACCGAGCAGAGCCTCGGCGGGGAGGACTTCTCCTGGTATCTGGAGCACGTCCCGGGGGCCATGGCGCGGCTCGGGGTGCGCACGCCCGGCGACACCCGGCGCCTTGATCTGCACCGGGGCGATTTCGACGCGGACGAGGAGGCGATCACCGTTGGCGTGGAGCTCTTCACCGCCGCGGCTTTGCTCGACGGCAACCGTTCGTAACCGGACAGGTCACCCCCCGTTCGCGACGATCCGATAACGGCTTCCGTACAGGGCTTTATCTGACATCTACGCGCGTTACGATCACGGCGAAACCAGCGCCGGAAGAGGCGCTTCGGTCAGGTTTGAAGGAGCCTTCCCTTGCGCCGGGTATCCAAGATCACCGCTGCGTGTGCCATCACTGCAGCATTCGCGCTCACCGCCACCGCGTGCGGCAGCTCGTCCGACGAGAGCACCAGCTCCGACAAGGGCCAGATGAAGATCGGCATGGCCTACGACGTGGGCGGCCGGGGCGACAACTCGTTCAACGACTCCGCCGCCCGTGGTCTGGACAAGGCCAAGGCCGAGTTCAAGGCCCAGACGAAGGAGCTCACCGCCAAGAACGGTGAGACCCCGGCCGACCGTGAGCAGCGTCTGCAGTCGCTCGCCGAGGGCGGCTACAACCCGGTCATAGCGATCGGCTTCGCGTACAAGGACGCGGTCGACAAGATCGCCCCGAAGTACCCGAAGGTCAACTTCGGTCTGGTCGACTCGGTCTCCGACGTGAAGAACGTCGCCTCCATCGTCTTCACCGAGGAGCAGGGCTCGTACCTCGCCGGTGTCGCGGCGGCGCTGAAGTCGAAGGACGGCCAGGTCGGCTTCATCGGCGGTGTGGACCTTCCGCTGATCAAGAAGTTCGCCGCGGGCTTCCAGCAGGGTGTCCTGGACACGAACCCGAAGGCCAAGGTGCAGATCCAGTACCTGTCCACCGGTTCGGACCTGTCCGGCTTCGGCAGCCCCGACAAGGGCAAGGAAGCTGCCAAGGGCATGCTCGACAAGGGTGCGGACGTCATCTTCGCCGCCGCGGGCGGCTCGGGTGCCGGTTCGATCGAGGCCGTCGCGGGCAAGAAGGGCGCCTGGTCCATCGGTGTCGACTCCGACCAGGCCCTGGACCCGGCGCTGGCGAAGTACAAGGACACGATCCTGACCTCGGTCGTCAAGAACGTCGACGCCGGTGTCTACGACCTGGTCAAGTCCGTCAAGGACGGCAAGCCGGTGACCGGCGTCCAGGCGTACTCCCTGGCCAAGGGCGGCGTCTCGCTGACCACCACGGGTGACCACCTCAAGGACGTCCAGACGAAGCTCGACGAGGCGAAGAAGAAGATCGTCGACGGCACGGTCACGGTCAAGACCACGACCTGATCCGACCCGTCCATCGGGGCCCGGGCCAGGGGGTGCCCGCGACGTCCCGCCTGGCCCGCGACGCCTGGCGCGCACGCTCGCAGTGTTGTCGGAGTCATCCACGTACGTCCAGTACGAGGATGATCCTCCGCCTTGCGATCGCACGCGCCGGACGCCGCGGGCCCCGCCCTTCGGGCGGACGGCGGGATGTCGCGGGCACCCCCTGGCTGCTTCGGCTGCTCGGCCGGGCCCCGAGTCGCGTACGGCTTCCGGCCGGGCCCGGAACGTAGCCGTACGCACACTGTCGGTCACCCGTTGTCGGGTGGCCAACGATTCGGTGGCGCTACGCGCGTAGCGCGTGCCGGACGCGGTACCTTTTTCCGCTCCCACCGCCTCCCGCCCCACCGCCTCCGCCCTCCGCCCTCCGCTCCTGCCAAGGAGAGTGCGCCATCAACGCGTCCAGCAGTCCCCATGCCGTGGAGCTCCGCGGCATCACCAAGCGGTTCCCCGGGGTCGTGGCCAACCACGACATCGCCATCACCGTGCGTCGCGGCACCGTCCACGCTCTCGTCGGCGAGAACGGTGCCGGCAAGTCCACTCTGATGAAGATCCTTTACGGCATGCAGAAGCCGGACGAGGGCACCATCGCGGTGGATGGCGAGCAGGTCTCGTTCCACAACCCGGGTGACGCCATCGCGCGCGGCATCGGCATGGTGCACCAGCACTTCATGCTCGCCGACTACCTCACCGTCCTGGAGAACGTCGTCCTCGGCTCCGAGAAGCTGTACGGGATCGGCGACCGGGCCCGCGCAAGGATCAAGGAGATCTCGGACGCGTACGGCCTCGGGATCCGCCCGGACGCCATGGTCGAGGACCTCGGTGTCGCCGACCGCCAGCGCGTGGAGATCCTCAAGGTCCTCTACCGCGGCGCCCGCACCCTGATCCTTGACGAGCCGACCGCCGTCCTCGTGCCGCAGGAGGTCGACGCACTCTTCGACAACCTTCGTGAGCTCAAGGCCGAGGGCCTGACCGTCATCTTCATCTCGCACAAGCTGGGCGAGGTGCTGTCGGTCGCCGACGAGATCACCGTCATCCGGCGCGGTACGACGGTGGGCACCGCCGACCCGGCGAACACCACGCCCAAGCAGCTCGCCGAGCTGATGGTCGGCAGCGAGCTGCCGTCGCCGGAGACCCGCGAGTCGACCGTCACCGACACGCCGATGCTCACCGTCGACGACCTGCGGCTGACCGCCACCGACCCGGACGGGGTGGTGCGTGCCGTGCTCGACGGCATCACCTTCACCATCCACAAGGGCGAGGTCCTCGGCATCGCGGGCGTCGAGGGCAACGGCCAGTCCGAACTGGTCGACGCCGTCATGGGCATGCGCCACCCGGACCACGGCGTACTCACCCTGGACGGCGCGGACATCTCCCGGATGCCTACGCGGGGGCGCCGCGAGGACGGCATGGCTGTCATCCCCGAGGACCGCCACCGGCACGGACTGCTGCTGGAGGCCCCGCTCTGGGAGAACCGCATCCTCGGCCATGTCACCGAACGCCCCAACAGCAAGGGCGCGTTCCTCGACCTCAAGGCCGCCCGCGCGGACACCGAGCGGATCGTGCGCGAGTACGACGTCCGTACCCCCGGCATCGAGGTCACCGCCGCCTCGCTCTCCGGCGGCAACCAGCAGAAGCTGATCGTCGGCCGCGAGATGAGCCACGCCCCGAAGCTGCTGATCGCCGCGCACCCCACCCGGGGCGTGGACGTCGGCGCGCAGGCGCAGATCTGGGACCAGATCCGCGAGGCGCGCCGCGAGGGCCTGGCGGTGCTGCTGATCTCCGCCGACCTGGACGAGCTGATCGGGCTCTCCGACACCCTGCGCGTCATGTACCGCGGCCGCCTGGTCGCGGACGCCGACCCGGCGACCATCACCCCGGAGGAGCTCGGCTCGGCGATGACGGGAGCGGCCTCCGGCCATCTCGAAGCGCCCGCCGAGCCCGGGACGGATGCGGAGTCCGGTCCGGACGCCGCCGACACCGACCCCCGGGACGGGGGAGAGGACCGATGAAGAAGTTCGACAAGGAGCGGCTGCTCCTGGGGATCGCGGCCCCCGTACTCGCGATCGTGGTCGCCTTCCTGGTGACCGCCCTCGTGCTGGCCGCCAGCGGCAAGGAACCATTCAGCGCGTTCGGCATCATGTTCGACTACGGGGTGAAGTCGGACAGCCAGGTCTACATCCTCAACAAGGCGACGACGTACTACCTCGCGGGTCTCGCGGTGGCCGTCGGCTTCCGGATGAACCTCTTCAACATCGGCGTCGACGGCCAGTACCGCCTTGCCGCCTTCTTCGCCGCCGCCGTCGGTGGCGCACTGACCCTGCCGGGCGCCCTCCAGATCCCGCTGATCATCCTCACCGCGATGATCGTCGGCGCGATGTGGGCCGGGATCGCCGGTGTCCTCAAGGTCACCCGGGGCGTCAGCGAGGTCGTCTCGACGATCATGCTGAACGCCATCGCGACCGCCATCATCGGCTACCTGCTCCAGCAGGGCCGCCTCGGTCACCTCGACGTGGCCGGCACGAAGATCTCCACCACCCCGCTCCCGGAGTCCTCGCACTTCTTCGAGTTCCCGACCACCCCGACGCCCGTCTGGGGCTTCATCGTGGTCGCGGTCGTCGCGGGCATCGCCTACTGGTTCACGCTCTCGCGCACCCGGTTCGGCTTCGATCTGCGTACGGTCGGCCAGTCCGGCTCCGCGGCCGAGGCCAGCGGTGTCAACGTCAAGAAGATGGTCGTCACGTCGATGCTGATCTCCGGCGCGGTGGCCGGTCTGGTCGGTATGCCGACGCTGCTCAACGACAGCTACGAGTACAGCGGCGACTTCCCCATCGGTATCGGCTTCACCGGTATCGCCATCGCCCTCCTCGGCCGCAACCACCCCATCGGCATCGCGCTCGGCGCGCTGCTCTGGGGCTTCCTGGAGCGCGGTACCGGAAAGCTCGAGTTCGAGGGGTACGACAAGGAGATCGTCGGCGTCATCCAGGGCGTCATCGTCCTGTGCGTCGTCATCGCCTACGAAGTCGTCCGCCGCTACGGACTGGGGCGCCAGCAGAGCAAGGTCGGCGCGGAACTCGCCGCACAGGCCGCCCGTAACTCCGACCAGCAGGAGGTGTCGGCGTGACCGCCACGGCGACTTCCACCCCGCCGCCCGCCGCCCCCAAGGTCGCCGGTGGCAAGGGCGGCCGCACCCGCCTCTCCTTCCCCGTCGTTCTGCTGATCGTCGCGGGCGCGCTGCTCGCGCTGTCCGCGGTACGCGCCATCACCGGCGCCCAGGACGTCACCTCGGCCGGGCAGATCAGCGCGGCGCTCGCGATGGCCGTGCCGATCGGGCTCGCCGGTCTCGGCGGCCTGTGGGCCGAGCGGGCCGGTGTGGTCAACATCGGCCTCGAAGGCATGATGATTCTCGGTACGTTCTTCGGTGCCTGGGCCGGCTGGCAGACCAGCCCCTGGCTCGGCGTGCTGGCCGGTGTCATCGGCGGCATGCTCGGCGGGCTGCTGCACGCCGTCGCGACCGTCACGTTCGGCGTCGACCACATCATCTCCGGTATCGCCATCAACATCCTGGCGCTCGGGTTCACCACCTACTTCGCCAAGCTCTGGTTCAACACGGGCGAGGCGGCGGCCAAGGGCGGCAGCCCCAAGCAGTCGCCACCGTCCGACGACATCACCTCGGTGACGATCCCCGGCCTGTCCGACTGGCTGCACTCGATCGAGAAGCACCACTGGTTCTTCGTCTCCGACGTGGCCGGTGTCATCGGCGGTCTGGTCACCAATGTGTCGCTGCTGACGGTTCTGGCCGCGGTCCTCTTCGTCGTGACCTTCTTCGTCCTGTGGAAGACCTCGTTCGGGCTGCGGCTGCGTTCCTGCGGCGAGAACCCGATCGCCGCCGAGTCGCTCGGCGTGAACGTCTACCGCTACAAGTACATCGCGGTGATCATCTCCGGCGGCATGGCCGGACTCGGCGGCGCCTTCCTCTCCCTGGTCACCTCGCACATCTACAACGAGGGCCAGACCGGCGGCCGCGGATACATCGGTCTCGCCGCGATGATCTTCGGCAACTGGCGGCCCGGCGGACTAGCCATGGGCGCGGGCCTGTTCGGCTTCGCCGACGCGCTCCAGCTGCGCAACGGCGGCGAGTCCGTCCACGCGCTGCTGCTCCTGCTGGTGGTCGTGCTGGCCGCGCTCGCCGCCTGGAAGCTCTACCGCAAGAGCTTTGTCCAGGGTGCGGTCAGCGCCGTCATCGCCGCCGCCGTACTGGTCTGGTACCTCGCCACGGACACGGTGCCCACCGAGTTCGTGAGCGCCACCCCGTACATCGTCACGCTGCTCGTCCTCTCGCTCTCCGCGCAGCGGCTGCGGATGCCGAAGGCGGACGGCATGCGGTACCGGAAGGGCCAGGGCAAGTGACCGCGACCGACGACGTCGACTGGGACGCCCTGCGCGTCGCCGCCCGGGACGCCATGTCCCGGGCGTACGCCCCCTACTCGGGCTATCCGGTCGGCGTTGCGGCGCGCGTCGACGACGGCCGCACGGTGGTCGGCTGCAACGTCGAGAACGCCTCGTACGGACTCGGCCTGTGCGCCGAGTGCGGCCTGGTCTCGCAGCTGAACGCCACCGGCGGCGGCCGGCTGACCCACTTCACCTGTGTGGACGGGGCGGGCGAGATCCTGGTCCCCTGCGGCAGGTGCCGTCAGCTGCTGTACGAGTTCGGCGGACCGGAGCTCGTCCTGGAGACCCCGGACGGCCTCCGTACGCTCGACGAGATGCTGCCGCAGGCATTCGGGCCGGACCATCTCAGGTAGAGCTTTGCTTTCGGATCAGGCCGGATCAGGGTGCGTGCCAGGGCCCGCGGGCCCGGCTTGATCCGCAAGGCAGGCCCAGAACTCCCGTGGCCCTCCTGAAACTTCGGGAGGGCCACACCCGTTCCCACTCTCTATGCGCGTAGAGTCATTCGGGACTCTTGCGCACGTACCGGCCGGAAGGACTCCCAGGACATGGACGCCATCTCCGTCATCCGCACCAAGCGGGACCGAGGCGAGCTGAGCCCCGAGCAGATCGACTGGGTCATCGACGCCTACACCCGCGGCGAGGTCGCCGACGAGCAGATGTCCGCGCTGGCCATGGCGATCCTGCTGAACGGCATGAACCGCACCGAGATCGCCCGCTGGACCGCCGCCATGATCGCCTCCGGCGAGCGGATGAACTTCGACGCGCTCTCCCGCCCCACCACCGACAAGCACTCCACCGGCGGCGTCGGCGACAAGATCACCCTGCCGCTCGCCCCGCTGGTCGCCGCCTGCGGCGCCGCCGTGCCGCAGCTCAGCGGCCGCGGTCTCGGCCACACCGGAGGCACGCTCGACAAGCTGGAGTCCATCCCCGGCTGGCGCGCCCACCTCTCGAACGCCGAGATGCTCAGCGTCCTGGACACCACCGGCGCCGTGATCTGCGCCGCCGGTGACGGGCTGGCCCCCGCCGACAAGAAGCTGTACGCGCTCCGCGATGTCACCGGCACCGTCGAGGCCATCCCGCTGATCGCCAGCTCGATCATGTCCAAGAAGATCGCCGAGGGCACCGGGGCGCTCGTCCTGGACGTCAAGGTCGGCTCCGGCGCCTTCATGAAGACCATTGAGGACGCGCGCGAACTGGCCTCCACCATGGTCGCGCTGGGCAGCGACAGCGGCGTACGGACGGTCGCGCTCCTCACCGACATGGCCACCCCGCTCGGCCTGACCGCGGGCAACGCCCTGGAGGTGCGCGAGTCGGTCGAGGTCCTGGCCGGCGGCGGCCCGAAGGACGTCATCGACCTCACCCTCGCCCTGGCCCGCGAGATGCTGGACGCGGCCGGGCTCAAGGACGCCGACCCGGAGAAGGCCCTGGCCGACGGCTCCGCGATGGACGTCTGGCGCCGGATGATCTCCGCCCAGGGCGGCGACCCGGACGCCGCGCTCCCGGTCGCCCGCGAACAGCACGTGGTCACGGCGCCGTCCTCCGGCGTACTGACCCGCCTGGACGCGTACGACATCGGCGTCGCCGCCTGGCGCCTCGGCGCCGGCCGGGCGCGCAAGGAGGACCCGGTGCAGGCGGGTGCGGGCATCGAGCTGCATGCCAAGCCGGGCGACCCGGTGACCGAGGGACAGCGGCTGCTGACCCTGCACACGGACACCCCGGAGAAGTTCGAGTACGCACTGAAGGCCCTGCCCGGCTCGTTCGACATCGCCCCGGCCGGTACGGACTTCACCGCCACCCCTGTGGTGCGGGAACGTATCGCCTGACCTGGAGCTTTCCCGTACGGGTGAACGGGGCCGGTGGACTCCCGCCGGTCCCGTTCGGCATGCTGGACTCGGTGACGCACCGCCAAGAGGAGACCGCCATGAGCGCACTCACTGTCGACCCCGTGCCGGGCCACGGCCAGGACTGGGACGACCTCGTCCGGATCTGGGAGGAGACGGACGCACCCGAGGGCTGCAAGGTGGAGATCATCGAGGGGATCGTCACCGTGTCGCCACCGCCGTCCAAGGACCACAACACCACTGCGGCGCTGCTGCAGCGCCGGCTCTACACCGTCATCCCGGAGGACTGGGAGATCTACCAGACCCTCGGCGTCTCCGTGCCGGGCCGGGCCGGGCTCTACATCCCCGATCTCGTCGTCCTGCCGCGCGCCGTGGCGACCGGACCGGGCAACCGCGTTCCTGCGGAAGAGGTGCGGCTCGTCGTCGAGATTACCTCGCAGGCCAACGCCAACCACGACCGCATCGGCAAGGCGCACGGATACGCGAAGGCCGGCGTCGAGCTCTTCCTGCTCCTCGATCCCTGGCACTCCGGCCGCCCCACCGCCACCCTGTACGGGGAACCCGCCGAGGGCACCTATCGGGTTCTGGACGCGGTCGAGTACGGGGAGAAGCTGAGGCTTCCCGAGCCGTTCGCGCTGGATCTGGACACCGGGGTCTTCCCCGCCGGCTGAGAGGCGTCACGAAGAGCGGGACCGCTCAGCGATGAGTTCCGGCTGCCCGGCCGGTCTTCCTGACGTGGAAGCCATGACCCCGATCGTTCTGGTCGTCACCGGCCGCGTCACGCGCGCCGCCGTCCCGGGACTCTGCGCCGAGCTCGAATCGTTGCTGTACGACGCCGAGGGCACGATCCGCGACCCGGACGCCGGGGTGGACTGTGATGTGGGCGGGGTCGTACAGGCGGATCTGGCCCTGGTCGAGGCGATAGCGCGGCTGGGGCTCATCGCGCGCCGGGCGGGCGGCCGACAGCTGCGGCTGCGCAATGTGCCGCCCGGACTGCAGCATCTGCTGGACCTGGTGGGGCTGGCCGACGTGGTGGACCTGGGGGAGCAGGGCTGAGGTGCCCGGCCCCGCTCCCCGGCGTCAGCCGGCCCGCATGCAGTACACCGCGACCTGCGGGGCTGCCGAGGCCGGGGGGTGCGGTGCCAGCGTCGCTTTCGCGTCGCCGGCGCAGGCGCCGTCGTACCAGTGCTCCGGCTGCGGTCCCGGTTCGGCGCCGGGGGCAGGGGGACGGACCGGGCCGGGCCCCTCGGTGGCGACGGGCTCACCCAGCCACTGCGTGATCCCCCAGCCGCCGAGCGCCAGCACCACCCAGCCCGCCACCAGCGCGTGCCGCAGCCGCGGCCGCCGCGTCACGCCGCCTCGGCCTCGAGGTGGTCGGGCAGGCCGAAGAGCGGGAACCAGCGGGGCGTGTCCAGGAAGCAGTGCATGCCGGTGATCGCACCGTCCGAGATGTCGATGACCTGCACCGCCCACGGCACGAATCCCGGACCGTCCGGATCCGGCTTGTAGTGCGCGAACGCCGGGGTGCCGTTGGCCGTGGTCGCCACCAGGCGGGAACCCTCGCAGCTCGCACCGAGGGAGCCCATGAAGCCCGTGATGTCGTCGTGCCCCTGGAGCCAGAGGTCGAACGGCGGCATGGTCAACACGGCGTCCTCGTGGAGCAGCGCGGTCAGCGCCGCCATGTCGTAGCCCTCGAACGCCGCGACGTACCGCTCAAGGAGCTTGCGCTGCTTCTCGTCGAGCGGATCAGCGGTGTCGGTGGCCGCGCTCCGATGGTCCGTGAGCGTGGCCCGCGCCCGCTGCAGGGCGCTGTTGACCGAGGCGACCGACGTGTCGAGCAGTTCGGCGACCTCGCTCGCCTTCCACGCCAGCACCTCGCGCAGGATCAGCACGGCACGCTGCCTGGGCGGCAGATGCTGCAGCGCGGCGACGAACGCCAGCCGCACCGACTCCCGCGCCACCGCGGCCTCCGCCGGGTCGGCCACCGACGGCAGGATCCGCCCGTCCGGCATCGGCTCCAGCCAGGTGTTCTCCGGGAGCGGGTTGAGCGCGGCCCGGTCGAGCGGTGTCGGGTCCGTCAGATCGACCGGGCGGGCCCGCTTCTTCCCCGCGTTCAGCATGTCCAGGCAGACGTTGGTGGCGATCCGGTACAGCCAGGAGCGCAGCGAGGAACGGCCCTCGAACTTGTCGAAGTTCCGCCAGGCGCGCACCAGCGTGTCCTGTACCGCGTCCTCCGCCTCGAAGGCGGAGCCGAGCATGCGGTAGCAGTAACCGGTGAGCTCGACCCGGTGTCCCTCCAGACGGCTGTCGATATCCGCTGCTGCCGTCAGATCACTCATCGTTCCACCCCTGTTGTGCTGTGACGCCGCTCACTTCGGCACTTCGGAAGCTACCGCAGGCCACTGACAACGGGGGCGGGAAGTGCCGAAGCCGCCCGCTCTCCGGCCACGTCCCCCATTTCCGGTCACGTTCCGGGCTTGCGCCCGTACACGTACACGTCGTCGCCGTTCTTCAGCAGGTTCCAGTACGTCCTCGCGTCCGCGTCCCGCATGTTGACGCAGCCGTGCGAGCCGGGCGGGTTCCACATCTTCAGATTCACCGAGTGGAACGCCTGCCCGCCGTCGAAGAACTGGGAGTACGGCATCCACACGTGGTAGAGCGACGACCAGTGCTTGATGTGCCGCAGGTAGATCTTCTTCGAACCGGTGCGCGTCTCGTACCCGTTCCGCCCGCTGCGGATCGGCACCGGACCGAACTTCAGCTTCGATCCGTCCTGGATCCAGCTGAGTTGCCGGGTCAGGTCCACACACGCGATGCGCCCCTTGTCCGTGGGGCACTTCTTGTCCTTGTTGGGGTTCGTGCCGGCCGCCTTCTGGGCCGTGAGCGTCTTCATCGTCCGCCAGGTGACCGGTCCCGCGTACCCGATGTCAGGGGTGACCCCGTAGGTGCGCTGGAAGGACTGGATCGCCGTGCAGTCGGCGGCCGACTGCTTCCCGTCGACCGGCCGGTGCAGATAGTTCTCGACCTGCTTCTGGTACGGCCCGGTGGATGTGGTGCAGGACGCCGCCTGCGCCGCCGTGCCACCGCCCAGGACGAGCGCCGGCGCCGCCATCAGCCCGGCGACGGACAGCGCGACCGCGCGCCGCGTCCGGACTCCCCGTATGTTCCCTACGACTGCCATGTACGCCAACTCCCCTTCGCGCCGCAGTGCGTTGATTACGCCTGATAGACGCGCGAAGGGGAGTCGGTGGTTGTGCGGGTGTATGTCTCAGTTCTGTACTGACACCATCGGGACGAGGCGGCGCCGCTCGGCGCGGGCGACCCGCGACCCGTACAGCGTGATCGAGACGACGCCGAGGACCGCGAGCAGCCCCAGCGTCACCGTGCCCGCCCAGCCACCGGCGTGGAAAGCGATCGCGCCGAGCGTGCCGCCCGCGCTGGAGCCCAGGTAGTACGCGGACTGGTAGAGCGCCGATGCCTGCGCCCGGCCGGTCGTCGCGGTCCGGCTCACGGACGACGAGGCGACCGCGTGCCCGGCGAAGAAGCCCGCCGTGATCAGGACCAGACCGAGAAGTACGGCGATCAGCTGGTCGGCGAGGGAGAGCAGCAGACCGGCGGCCGTGGTGGAGACGGCCAGGTAGAGGGCGCCCCGGCGGCCGAGCCGGGCGACGAGCCTGCCCGCCGCCGCCGACGACACCGTACCGACGAGGTAGACCAGGAAGACCGAGCCGATGACGCCCTGCGGGAGGTTGAACGGCTCCCCGACCAGCCGGTAGCCGATCACCGTGTAGACCGCGCCGAACACCGTCATGAACAGTGCGCCGATCGCGTACAGCCTGCGCAGCAGCGGGTCGGCGAGGTGCCCGCCCACCGTCTTGGCCAGGGCCTTCGGGTTCAGCGTGCCGGGCGTGAAGTTACGGGCCCTCGGGATCATGAAGTGGAAGACGACCGCGCAGGCCACGGCCAGCAGCCCGACCGCGCCGAGCGCCGCCCGCCAGCCCCACAGCTGGGCGATCCAGCCGGTGAGGATGCGGCCGCTCATGCCGCCGATGCTGTTGCCCGCCACGAACAGTCCGATCGCGGCGACCAGCGCCTTCGGCCGCACCTCCTCGGCGAGGTACGCCATCGCGGAGGCGGGAAGTCCGGCGAGGGCCGCGCCCTGGACGGCGCGCAGGGCGATCAGCCAGCCCAGCGAGGGGGCGAAGGGGACGAGAAGCCCGACCAGTACCGCGACCGTCAGCGACGCGGTCATCATCTGCCGCCGCCCGAACCGCTCGGAGAGCGCGCTCATCGGCAGCACACACAGCGCCAGCGCACCCGTCGCCGCCGAGACCGTCCAGCTGGCCTGTCCGGCCGTGGCGCCGAATCCGGCGGAGACGGCGGGCAGCAGCGCCTGGGTGGAGTAGAGGAGTACGAACGTCGCGACACCGGCGGCGAAGAGCGCGAAGCTCATCCGGCGGTAGCCGGGCCGGCCGGGCTCCAGCCGGTCAGGGGAGGAAACGGGCGCGACGGGCGATGAAGGGGCTGAGGCGTCCAGCGTGAGCGTGGACGCCTTGGTACTGGCAGGAGGCATACCTCGAAAGTAGATCTCTCTGATTCATGCGTCCAATGCACGAACTTGCGATAATCAATCCCATGGTGCATAAACGCAGCTCACAGCCTCGGCTGTCACCGAGTAGTTACGAAGAAGACATTCGCGCAGTGCTCGCGCCGCGGCTCGCGTACTTCGAGGCGGTGGCCCGCCACGAGCATGTGACGCGCGCCGCGCACGAGCTCGGCGTCCCGCAGTCCACGCTGTCGCGGGCCATGGTCAGACTGGAACAGGACCTGGGCGTCGCCCTGTTCGCCCGCAAGGGCCGTACCGTCTCGCTCACCCCCGCGGGCCGCACCTTCCTGGGCTCCGCCGAGCGGGCCCTCACCGAGGTGGAGCGGGCCGCGGACTCGGTACGGGCGGACGCCGACCCGACGGCGGGCAAGGTCGCCTTCGGCTTCCTGCACACCATGGGCTCCGAGACCGTCCCCGCCCTGCTCCGCGCCTTCCGCGCCGACCACCCCCGGGTCCGCTTCCAGCTCGTGCAGAACTACGGCGAGGCGATGATCGAACGCCTTCGGGCCGGCGGCCTCGACCTCTGCCTCACCTCCCCCGTCCCGGACGCCCCCGACCTGGTCGCCCGCCGCCTCGACGAGCAGCGGCTGCGTCTGGTCGTCCCGGAGGACCACCGCCTCGCCTCCCGCAGGCGGATCCGCCTGGTGGAGGCGGCGGACGAGGCGTTCGTGACCCTGGAGCCCGGTTACGGCCTGCGGCGGATCACCGACGACCTGTGCGCCGAGGCGGGCTTCACCCCGCGTGTGGCGTTCGAGGGCGAGGAGGCGGAGACCCTGCGCGGCCTGGTTGCGGCGGGCCTGGGCGTCGCCCTGCTGCCGCCCCCGGCGGTGGCCCGCCCGGGCGTGGTCGAACTGACGGTCACGGCGCCCCGCGCGGCCCGCGAGATCGGCGTGGCCTGGCTGGACGGCCACCCGGACACACCTCCGGTGGCGGCGTTCAAGCAGTTCCTGCTGTCGCGCCGGGGGCATCTGCTGCCGGACTGACCCGCGGACGGGGATGCGGGGGCCGGCGGGCGACCGGGTCGAAGCGATGTGGATCCACATGCGCGACATCGTCCGCATGCCGGCGGACGCGGTCGAGGCGATGTTCGCCGACCGGCGGGTGCGTGCCGCCCTCTCCGTCCACGCGGAGGCGCTGATCGCCGACGACGAGGCGAGCGACGCGCTCGGCGTCGGTACTGATCGCTTCGCGACGCTCGAAATGCCGACGACTCTGGTCGACATCAACCACTCCGCCACTCCCTGCTGCATCGAAACATCACCTGGAGAAAGCGAGGGTCGCGCGATTTGACTTGCCACTACATATCGCGAAAGCTAGATGCGTTCCAATGGAGAGGCGGACGGAAAGGCAGGCCGATGGACCCCCTGGCTGTACACAAGGCGCTCGCCAACCCCGCACGCCTGCAGTTCATGCAGTGGCTCAAGGATCCGGCGAAGTACTTCGACGAGGACTCCTACCGGCAGCAGGGGCTCGGCTTCCACATCGGTGTGTGCGTCGGTGACATCCAGAAGCGTGCCGGGCTGGCCCAGTCGGTGGTGTCCGGCTATTTGCAGACCCTGAAGGACGCGGGGCTGCTCACCTCGGAACGCATCGGCAAGTGGACCTACTACCGACGCAACGAACCAGTGATCGCCGAGTTCGCCACGCACGTCCGCGACGAGCTGTAGCCCGCCCGCGGCCCGCCCGATTCCCGCGTATGTCCTCTCCCACAGCTCAATGCATCTACTTTTCTAGATTTGATGAAAGGTCGCGATGAGAAAGACCTCCCTCACCGTCCTGGTGCTCGCCCTGGGCGTGTTCGGGATCATCACCACCGAGATGGGCATGGTCGGCGTGCTCCCCCAGGTCTCGGCCGAGCTCGGTGTCACGCCGTCCGCCGCGGGGTGGCTCGTCGGGGCCTTTGCCCTGGTCATCGCCGTGTCCGGGCCGTTCACAACACTGCTCGCCTCCGGCATCGACCGTAAGAAGGTGCTCGCCGCCGCAATCGCGGTGTTCGCCGCCTCCAACGCCGTCTACGCGCTCACCACGCAGTACGAGGTGATGCTGGCCTTCCGCGTCGTTCCCGCCCTCTTCCATCCGGTGTTCTTCGCGGTCGCGCTCGCGACCGCCGCACAGCTGGTGCCCGCCGAGGACGCGACCCGGGCCACGACGACCGTGTTCGGCGGTGTCACCCTCGGCTTCGCCTTCGGCGTGCCGCTGACCTCGTACCTCGCCGAGCACGTGTCCCTGGCGTCGGCGTTCTGGTTCGGCGCGCTCGTCAACCTGATCGCCTTCCTCGGCATCCTGCGGTTCGTACCGCCGATGCCCGTCGGGCAACGGGTTTCCTACGGCGCCCAGTTGAGCGTTCTCAAGCGGCCCCGGATGTGGCTGACCATTGCGTCCGTCGTCCTCGTCTTCGCCGCGATGTTCTCGGTCTACGGCTACTTCGCCGAGTACCTGGGCCAGGTCGCGCACATGGATGGCACCTGGGTCAGCGCCATGCTGATGGCGTTCGGTATCGTGATGATCCTCGGGAACTTCGCCTTCGGCAGTCTGCTGCGGCGCAGCCTCCTCCGTACCGTGGTCGCCTACCCGGTCCTGTGCCTGCTCGTCTACGTGCTCCTGTACGCCGTCGGCCCCATGTTCGCGCCGATGGTTCTGGCCGTACTGGTCTGGGGGGCCGTGCACTCGGGCGGGCTCATCGTGAGCCAGAGCTGGCTGGGGAGGGACGCCGTCGACGCGCCCGAGTTCGGCAACAGCCTCTTCATCTCGTTCTCGAACCTCGGCATCACCGTCGGAACCGCGGTCGGGGGCTGGGTCATGGCCGAGTACGGTGTCCGTCAACTCGCCTGGGCAGGAAGCGGGTTCGCGGTCGCCGCGCTGATCGCCACGGCGCTGCGACTGGGCCTGGAACGCACCGGTGAGCGGCGCGCGCCGCAGCCTGACCCGCGCACACGGACGCTCGGTGAGGCTCTTACCTGACCGTCCTCCTCCGCCGCCACGACAGTTTGCGGTCATGCAAGCACAGCAGATCAACCGGCGGGCTACCGAAGACCAGGTTGTGGCGATTCCCGTACCGGCCAGAGACAGTGCGCGGAGTGCCCGGCCGGTGAAGCGTGAGCGGCCAAAAGAGCGTTGCCCACTCGGTCTGCGGGGCGCGCGGTACGGAGTTCCGGAGACTTGCCGCCAGTGCTGACGGTGCCTCTTGGCAGCACATACCGGAGGGGCGATTTCCGGCCACAACACAACACCCCTTACGCTGCAACACATCGGTCACCAACAGTCGGCCGGGACAGAAGGGTGACAACATGACCTCCGAGACCAACGCACTGGGCACCATCGATGCCACAACTGCCTTGCTGCAGGCGGAACTTCCCCGCCTGGAACAGCACCAGCAAGCCCTGGAGAAAGAACTCGCGACTGTCACCGAACGTCTGGAGTCGATGCGGACTGCTCTGACAGCTCTGCGTGCGCTGTCTTCTGCTCCTGTTCCCTCCTCGAACACGGAGGCGCAGGACGTCAAGGCAGCGGACGTCAAGGCAGAGGTCGACGCTGAGGCGGAAGCGGAGAGCGTTGTCGCTCCGAGGATTCCGCGGCAGGCGCAGGAGTCCATCGACTCCGCCGTCCAGGCAGAGGCCCCGCAGGAGCAGGCAGCGGCCGCCCCTGCGCGCCGCACCGCCCGGAAGGCGTCTGTGCCCAAGGGCCGCAAGCAGGCTCCCGCCAAGCCGAAGACCGAGCGCGGCCAGGCCAAGAAGGCCGTCGCCGCCAAGTCCGCCGAGCCTGCCAAGAAGGCCGTCGCCGCCAAGGGCACCAAGTCCGCCGCGACCGCCAAGCCCGCCAAGCCCGCCAAGGCCAAGGCACCGAAGAAGACCGACACCGCCGCTCCGGCCGTCGACGACAGTGGCAGCCTCACCGAGATGGCCATGAAGGTGCTGTCCGGGTTCGGCGACACCCCTGTCCGTGCCCGTGAGGTCACGAAGGCTCTGGGGCGTGAGCTGACCCCCAACAGCATCAACACCGTACGCAGCACCCTCGACCGGCTCGTCGCCACCTCCCGGGCGCACCGCGCCGGCCGGGGCCTCTACCAGGCCCCCGCCAACTGACGCCTCCCGCAGGAGAGCTGTCCGGACGCCCTCGTCACGACCCGGAGCCGTGACGGGGGCGAGTGTGATGTCTTCATCACTTTGCCTCGAAGAAGTCACGTCGGACAACGTCGAGGCCGCATGCCTGCTGAAAGTACGACCCGACCAGGACGGGCTCGTGAAGCCGGTCGCTGGCTCAGAGCCTGTCGGGTGGCCTCTGATCGGGCGGCCACGCCCTGGCACGCACGCTTCCCGCGTTGCCGAAATGCCCTAGTAGCTCCTTCCCCAAGCTCTCAGCTTCGTTCGAGCAGGGGAGACCCCATCCGAGGGCCTTCCGGCGCCTTGGAATCGTACGCACCAGACCACGTCCGCTTTCCGATCGAAGGTCACCCGACAGGCTCTCAGGCGTATGCGGCACCCGAGGTCGTGACCGTCCCTGCCGGGACGTCCGAAGTGTTCCGGTGTGCCGACGGCCCGGGGGGCGGACCGGCGGGATCGACGTATTTCGCCTTCCGGATACCGCAGGACCAGAGGGACGGGTATTTCGCGCAGATGGGTGTGGAGGCGCTCCCTGGCCTTGACGTGCGCGCCGAGTTCTCCGATTTCGCCACCAAGGCGGGACATGATGTGTCGGTCGCGCAGAAGTATGAGGCCGGCTCAGTGACCAACGGCGTGTTCACCCACACGCTGCTTGCGGACGAGGATGCCGGTGATGTGGCCACCGTCTTTGTGTGGGCGGTCTCCTCCGGCTGAGGTCGGGTCACCGTCCCTCACCGCCCGAGCGACCGCCCGAACCCCGCCGCCAGCGGCATCCGCAGCCCCAGCGGCGGGGGCGCCGCCAGGGCGTCGGCGACCGGGCGGGCGTAGGCCCGGCCGAACAGCGATCCCCGGACGAAGTCCACGGCCAGCGCCGACACTTCGGCGCGGTGCTGGCGCAGGGCGTGGCCGTCCGAGTGGACCTCGAAGCGGCAGGTGTCCCGGTTGGCCTTCTTGGCCCGCTCGGCCAGTCGGAACGACAGCTCCGGGTCGGACCGGCTGTCGTTCGTGCCGTGGACGAGCAATACCTGGCGGCCCAGCAGGTGCTTCACCGGTTCCGCTTCCGCCGAGGCTTCCCCGGGCAGCCAAGGCGCCATCGCCAGAACGGAGCTGACCGCCCCGTGGCCACCCGCGCGCAGCGCCGCCCGGCCGCCCATGCCGTGCCCGGCCAGGCAGACGGGGATGTCGCCGTACCGTCGTACGACCTCCTCCACCGCCCACTCCGCGTCCGCCGCGAGCTGCGCGTCCGTGGCGTTCCAGCCCCGGCAGCGGTAGCGCACGACATGCGCGGCCAGCCCGTCGTCCTGGCCCGCGCGGGCCAGGGTCCGGGCGAGCGGCAGCTGCAGTGCGTACGACAGGGAGGAAGGGCGGCGGTGCGAGTCGGCCTCGCCGTCCGGGAGCAGCAGGACCACTCCGCTGACCGCAGGTTGTGCTCCGGCCGTCTTCACGGCCCGTCCCAGCCTCGGAGCAGGCAGGGGAAGTGCGCGCTGTCCCATGACGGAACAGTGTCAGAAGAAGAGGTGTACGCCACCCCTATTCGCGGTCACTGTTACGCATCGGTGCACGGCGCTCTACGCGCGTAGGCGCTAGAGTGCACAGATGATGAGCCCGACCCTCCATGTGCCCGGCGCCGACCAGATCCGACGCGCCCCCAAGGTGCTGCTCCACGACCACCTCGACGGCGGTCTGCGCCCCGGCACGATTGTCGACCTGGCCCGTGAAGCGGGCTACGAAGCCCTTCCCGAGACCGACCCGGACAAGCTCGGCATCTGGTTCCGCGAGGCGGCCGACTCCGGTTCGCTGGAGCGATACCTGGAGACGTTCGCCCACACCTGTGCCGTCATGCAGACCCGGGACGCCCTGTTCCGGGTGGCCGCCGAGTGCGCCGAGGACCTGGCCGCGGACGGTGTCGTGTACGCGGAGGTGCGGTACGCCCCCGAGCAGCACCTGGCATCCGGGCTGACCCTCGAAGAGGTCGTCGAGGCGGTCAGCGAGGGCTTCCGCGAGGGCGAGCGCCGGGCCCGTCAGGACGGCAACCGGATCAGGGTGGGCGCCCTGCTCACCGCGATGCGGCACGCCGCCCGCGCCCTGGAGATCGCCGAACTCGCCAACCGCTACCGGGACCTGGGCGTCGTCGGCTTCGACATCGCGGGCGCCGAGGCGGGCTACCCGCCCACCCGCCACCTCGACGCCTTCGAGTACCTCAAGCGCGAGAACAACCACTTCACCATCCACGCGGGCGAGGCCTTCGGTCTGCCGTCGATCTGGCAGGCGCTCCAGTGGTGCGGCGCCGACCGCCTCGGCCACGGCGTCCGCATCATCGACGACATCGAGGTCGCCGAGGACGGCAGCGTGACGCTCGGCCGCCTCGCCTCGTACGTACGGGACAAGCGCATCCCGCTGGAGATGTGCCCGACCTCCAACCTTCAGACCGGCGCCGCCGCCTCGTACGCCGACCACCCCATCGGGCTGCTGCGGAGGCTCCATTTCCGCCTCACCGTGAATACGGACAACCGGCTGATGAGCGGTACGAGCATGAGCCAGGAATTCGAGCGGCTGACCGAGACCTTCGGATACACGCTCGACGACATGCAGTGGTTCACAGTCAATGCCATGAAATCAGCGTTCATTCCTTTCGATGAACGTCTCGCGATGATCAATGACGTGATCAAGCCCGGATATGCCGAGCTGAAGTCCGAGTGGCTCTTCGAGCAGACCGCTGCGACCAGCGGCTCTTCGTCCCCCGCGGGCTGATTCGCGCTCTGTGCCGAACGGCCGGGACGATCAAATCCCGGCCGTTCGGCGTGTCCGGCATGTTTGCGGGACAGGTCGTGGGCTGACTAGTTTGCAGAGCCGCTCGCGTCCCCTTCCCCAAGGATGAATTCCACATGAAGCAGTCTGCTGCCAGGACTCTCGGTGTCGCCGCTCTCGGCGCCGCTTTCGCCGCTGCCGCCGCCGGTACCGCTTCCGCGTCCGCGCTGCCCGTCGGCGCCGCGTCCGCGCTGCCCTCCCCCAAGCTCTCGGCTCCGCTCGAGCAGGGAGGTACCCCCTTCGGCTCCGCGCTGGGGACCGCCACCCAGAGCCTGCCGGTCCAGGACGCGGCCACCAAGCTCCTCGGCAGCGGTCAGACGAAGGTCGTCCACGACGCCACCTCACCGCTGGGGGGCCTGCTCGGCGGACTGCCCGCCGGCGGCGTGAAGGCCAACGGTCTGTCGACCAACGGTCTCCCGCTCGGCGGCTGACCCCCCCGCACCCACGCACGTGGGGCGGACACCCGGACCGGGTGCCCGCCCCACACGTGCGTCCAGGGACGAGGGGATGTCCGGCCATGATCCGCCGGACGCCCCCTACCAGGCGGTCGCCGCCGACGACTTCTCGGCCGGCAGCAGCAGCCACAGCGCCAGGTAGAGCAGGAACTGCGGGCCGGGCAGCAGGCAGGAGACCAGGAAGATCACGCGCATGGTCCCGGCGGACGTGCCGAAGCGCCGTGCCAGCGCTGCGCACACTCCGCCGATCATGCGTCCTTCACGGGGGCGGGCAAGTGCGGCCATGGTGGGCTCCTTCGTGAACCGTCTGCTGGGGAGCAGCTCCGTCGTGCTCCCGATGTCTCCATGGTGGCTCCGCGAACGGGGGCAAAGCGTCGCTCTACGGTGCGATACCGACCCTGGAAATCGTCGGGGTCGATCCCTGAGAGCTTTCCTCCCTCTGGCGGGGAATCGCCCCCCGTACCAGCTGCTCCTGCTTCCGGCGGCGCAGCCGCTTCCGGAACACCGGCACCACCAGCAGATGGGCCAACGCCACCCCGACCGTGTTCAGCAGCAGCGAATCGACATCGACGACCTGCCCAGGCACCCCGGTCTGCGCCAGCTCGATGGTCAGCGAGATCAGCGACCCGGCGGCGACGGTACGCGCCAGAGAGGCCCACGGCGAGACGTGGAGCCGGCCCCCGGCCATCGGCAGCAGCACCCCCAGCGGTGCCAGCAACAACAGTTGCTTACCGATCCGGTGCGCCGCCTCGGCCGGGCCGAGGGACAGGTCCGCCTTGATGCCGGCGAGCGGTTGAAGATTCGCGGCTGTCATCCACGGGACGTCCAGCGGGCGCAGAGTCAGCCACCCGACCAGCAGCAGATGCGCGAGGAGGAGGAACCCCCCGGCCGCGCGGAAGCGGATGACGGCCTGGCCGTCCGAACCTTGACCCACGCCCCCCAAGACGCCCCTGGCGGCGGGATCGGTTCCGCCCCCGCCCCAGGAAACCCGGGCGGGGGCGGCGCGACAGGCGGCGGGCTCACGGCCCTCCCCCGCGACAGGGAGTGGGCTCCCGACGCCCTGCGACTCCTCCCCCAAGCTCTGGGCTTCGCTCGAGCAGGGAGGGGCCCCCTTCGGCGTTGTTGTCGGTCACCGACGCTCCGCGTCGACTCCGTCCTCCGCCTTGCCGTCGAAGCCGCATGACACCGCTCGCTGATCCACTCCCTGTCGTGGGGGAGGCCGTCAGGGCAGCTCGAGCGCGCCGAGCGTCGACACGGACTTCGGCCGGGCCTTCGTCTCCGAAGTGCACAGATAGCCGCGCGGCGCGTAGTTCCCCGGTCCGCCGAGCATCACCGTGCCGTCCGGGGCGAGCGACTCGCTCTCCGCGTAGGTGCACACGATCTGCGCCAGCGCCTCCGACGGCAGGTCCTCCGGCTGCTCGCTGAGCCGCAGCGCGGCCGCCGGATCGCCCCGACGCGCCTCGCTGATCCGGAGCGTGGTCGGCACGGTCGTGGAGAAGCCGGCCTGGCGCTCGTCGCCGGCCGGTTCCTGCTGCAGCTCGCCGAGGAGCGCCTGCGCCACCCGGATCCGGTCCGCCTTCGGGTCGTGGACCTGTACCGCGCGGTCCACCGTGACCAGTTGCGAGGCGCAGACCAGATAGATCTGGACCGGGATGCCCTTCGACGCCTGTGTGCTGACGTCCTCCGCAGACATCGAGCACGGCACCCGCGACGGCGCGGCCCCCGCGTCGACCGGCACCGAGGTGGTCCTGATCCCGCACCCGGCGGCCAGCACGGCACAGACGACGGCGCCGGCCAGCGCCCCGGCCGAGCGGCGCGCCCGGCACCTACCACGGTTGCTGCGCATCACGTCGCGTCGCCCTCCTCGTCCTGGACCTCCGCGTCGTGATCCTGCGCGGTGCGGGTGAGCTGCTCGGCATCGCGCGGCAGCCGCAGGACGAACACCGCGCCGTCGCCGTCCGGCGAGTTCGCCGCGGTGATGTCACCGCCGTGGATGTGTGCGTTCTCCATGGCGATCGACAGACCCAGCCCGCTGCCCTCCGAACGCGGCCTGGACGCACTGGCCTTGTAGAAACGGTCGAAGACGTGCGGCAGGACGTCCTCGGGAATGCCGGGGCCGTGGTCGCGCACCTCGATGACGAGTTCGGCGCCGTCGGTCCGTACCGCGACCCGTACCGGCGAACCGCCGTGCTTCAGCGCGTTGCCGATCAGATTGGCCAGGATCACATCGAGCCGGCGCGGATCGAGGCGGACCATCATGCCGCGCTCGGCGTCCAGATCCACCGCGTCCAGCCAGGCGCGGGCGTCGATGCAGGCGGTGACCTGGTCGGCGACATCGACCGTGTCGAGGACGAGCCGGGCGGTACCCGCGTCGAAGCGGGTGACCTCCATCAGGTTCTCCACCAGGTCGTTGAGCCGCCGGGTCTCGCTGACCACCAGGTGCACGGCGGGCGCGATCATCGGGTCGAGGCTGTCGGCCTCGTCCTCCAGCACCTCGGCGACCGCGGTGATCGCGGTGAGCGGGGTCCGCAGTTCGTGCGACATGTCGGCGACGAACCGGCGGCTGGACTCCTCCCGCGCGCTCATGTCCGCGACCTTCTTCTCCAGCGAACTCGCGGCCTTGTTGAACGTGCGGGAGAGATCGGCGAGTTCATCGGTGCCGGACACCACGAGGCGGGTGTCGAGTTTCCCCTCGCCCAGCTTGCGCGCCGCGTCACCGAGCCGCTGCACCGGGCGCAGCACCGTCGTCGCGGCGGCCTGCGCCAGCAGCGCGGAGCCGACCAGGGCGAGAGCCGTGGCGATCCCCAGCGACCACGCAAGGGAGTTGAGGTCCTGCCGTTCCTGGTCCAGCGACTTCAGCATGTAGCCGGTCGGACCACCACCGATGATCTTCGTGCCGGCCACCAGGTACGGCGTACCGCGGATCGAGGTCCGCTGCCAGAACAGGTGGTACGCGTACTTGTTGCCCGCCTCCACCGGCTGCTTCCGGTTGACCTGCCGCTGCAGCGAGAGCGGCACGTTGTCGAGCGTGAACGAGTCCAGGTCGGAGTTGCCCACGATCGGCTTGCCGCCGTCACGCTTGTCGACGAGCAGCACGCTGTAGCCGGGGCTGCTGCTCGCCATCTGCACCGCGGTGTTCTGCAGGTCGTCCTTGGTCGGGCGCAGCGGCAGCGAAGCCGCCCGGTTCTGCATCTCCTGCCGGAAATCCCCGAGCGCCGCATCCTGCGTCCGCGTCAGGACCGCCTCGCGGTTGAGCCAGTACGCGATTCCCGAGGCCGACACCGCGGCGGTCAGCGCCACCAGTGCGAACACGACGACGAGCCGCAGCCGCAGACTGGTCCAGCGAAGTCCGGCGAGCAGGCTGCGCTTGGCGGCAGCACTCACTGAGGCGAGTCCAGCCGGTAGCCCACACCGCGTACGGTACGGATCAGGGTCGGCGAGGACGGCACGTCCTCCACCTTGGCGCGCAGCCGCTGCACACAGGCGTCGACCAGCCGGGAGTCACCGAGATAGTCGTGCTCCCAGACCAGCCGCAGCAACTGCTGGCGCGACAGGGCCTGTCCGGGGCGACGGCTCAGTTCGAGCAGGAGCCGCAGCTCGGTCGGCGTGAGCTGCAGGTCCTCCCCGTTCTTCGTCACGGTCATCGCGGAACGGTCGATGACGACGTTCCCGAACGTCGCCGAGTCCGTGGATTCGCGCTCACCGCGGCGCAGCACCGCACGGATCCGGGCGTCGAGCACCCGGCCCTGCACGGGCTTCACCACATAGTCGTCGGCGCCGGACTCCAGTCCGACCACGACGTCGATGTCGTCGCTGCGCGCGGTCAGCAGAATGATCGGCAGCTGGTCGGTGCGCCGGATGCGGCGGCACACCTCGAAACCGTCGATGCCGGGCAGCATCACATCCAGCACGATCAGGTCCGGCCGCTGCTCGCGCAGCAGTTTCAGGCCGTCCTCTCCCGTCGCCGCGGTGGCCACACGGTGGCCCTGGCGCGACAGCGAGAGTTCGAGGGCCGTGCGGATGGCGTCGTCGTCCTCGATCAGCAACAGGAAGGGCACGGAGGTCATTCTGGCCCATGGTGGAGCTTCAGTTCGACACTTGAAGCGCTCTCATACATCCGGCGCACCGGTGGGAGGCCCTGTGACAGGTCTGTGACAGTCGGCGGACAACGCCATGAAACAGCCCGGGCAAGCTCATTGGCACAAGGAACGGACGGACTCCACCGACGGGGGGCGCGAGATGAACGCACTGCACAGCACGACCACAAGCGCAGTTGTCACGCGTCTCCACGACGTCGGCAGGGGCACCGAGAAGTCCGGCACCGGAGGGGGTGCCTCCCTGCTCGAGCGGAACCGGGAGCTCGGGGGAGGCCGGGGGTGCGTTCGTGGCGCCGGGCGTCAGCACACGTCCTGTATGACGGTGGTCGACGCAACTGCGGCAGTCGGCGGGGGAGCCGCGTACGGGGAGGTCACGGGGGAGCGGACGTCCCGGACGGAGAGCTCGGACGCCGAAGCGGCGTTCACGGCCTACGTCCAGGAGCGCCGCGCCTCCCTGTACGCAACCGCCTACCACCTGACCGGTGACCGGTTCGAGGCCGAGGACCTGCTGCAGAGCGCCCTCTTCTCCACGTACCGGGCGTGGGACCGGATCAGTGACAAGGCGGCGGTCGGCGGGTACTTGCGCCGCACCATGACCAATCTACACATCAGCGCGTGGCGCCGACGCAAGTTGAACGAATACCCGACCGAGGAACTGCCGGAGACGGTGGGCGACACGGACGCGATGCGCGGTACGGAACTGCGTGCCGTGCTCTGGCAGGCGCTGGCGCGGCTGCCGGAACTCCAGCGCACGATGCTGGTCCTGCGGTACTACGAGGGGCGCACGGACCCCGAGATCGCGTCGATCCTCGACATCAGTGTCGGCACGGTGAAGTCGAGCATCTGGCGGTCGCTGCGGCGGCTGCGCGAGGACGAGGTGCTGAGCTTCGGCCGTGACGAGGAGGAGTCCTTCG
Source organism: Streptomyces sp. NPDC005151 (assembly GCF_053599875.1). Classification (NCBI taxonomy): domain Bacteria; kingdom Bacillati; phylum Actinomycetota; class Actinomycetes; order Kitasatosporales; family Streptomycetaceae; genus Streptomyces; species Streptomyces sp. NPDC005151. The sequence continues at coordinate 28,566 of NZ_JBSFYR010000055.1, forward strand.
GCGAGCTGGTGGCCTGAAGGCAGCGGGGGAACCGGGGGATCCGGGGACTGCTGCTTCGGGGGAAGCGGCGGGCTTACGGCCTCCTTCACGATGGGGAGCACACTCCCTGTCGCGGGGGAGGCCGTTACGGGGGAACGCAGCGGGGTCGGATGGGCCGGGGGGTCCTGTCCGGCCCTGCGGTGCGTCCGGGGCGGGGCGGGCGCGGGGAAGGCAGGGGGCCTCGCGGGGCTCTGCCCCGGCCCCGGTCCTCAATCGCGCGACGGCCTTGGACCCGGGGTTCTGCCCCGGAGCCCGGGACGACCAGGCCCGATTCGTAGGCCGTCACCACCGCCGGGCGGGCGACACGTTCACCGTCACCGGGTCCGGCGACATCGCACCGGCCGTGGGCGGGCCCGTGACCGCGGGCGGGCAGACCATCGAGCGCAGCCTGGCCGGCACGTTCGCATCGGCCCGTGGGCAGGGCTGGGAGTGCTCACGGGATGGGCCGTGGCCGCGCTGCTGGGAGGGGGCTGGTCCTGAGAGCCTGTCGGGTGACCTTCGATCGGAAAGCGGACGTGGTCTGGTGCGTGCGATTCCAAGGCGCTGGAAGGCCCTCGGATGGGGTCTCCCCTGCTCGAACGAAGCTGAGAGCTTGGGGAAGGAGCTACTAGGGCGTTTCGGCAACGCGGGAAGCGTGCGTGCCAGGGCGTGGCCGCCCGATCAGAGGTCACCCGACAGGCTCTGAGGCTGCGGGACGCGTAAGCCCCCGGCGTCCGACCGGCTACGCCACCTCGCGCGCCACCGGTGCCCGGCGGCACCGCCCTGCCGCAGCCGCCGCCAGGCGCCCGAGCGCCTCCTGCTTCCCGCACGGGTGAGCGCCCAGCGCCGTCTGCCGTGCCACGATCCGCCGCTCCGCGCGCATCAGCCGCCACCCCCGTCGCAGCAGGAACGGCACGGACTTGCGGCCCTCGCGCAGATCCCGCAGCAGCCGGCGGCGGAACGTCGTCGTCGGGCGGCCGCGCAGGCACAGAGCGTCCGCCAGGACACCCAGTTCCTGGCATCGCTCGACTATGTCCGCCGCGAAGATGCCCTCGGCCACGAACAGCGGCGTCCGCTCGATGTGGAGCGCCTCGCGGTCGATCCTTGAGCTGGTGGCGATGTCGTACACCGGGACGTGCGTACGCCCCGTGCGGCACAGCTCCGTGATGGCGGCGACCGCCGCATCCGCGTCCCAGGACTGTGCGGAGTCCCAGTCGATGTCCGAACTGCCCGGTACCAGCGGCAGTGTGGGGTCGTCGCCCTCCTTGTAGAAGTCGTCCAGGCGCAGCACCGGAAGGTCGGTGCGGGCGGCCAGGGAGGACTTGCCGGAGCCGGAGGGGCCCGCGAGCAGCACGACGCGGGTCGGGATCGGTTGGGAACTCACAGGACACGAGTGTGAGGCATTGACCCGCGCAGGGGATCCCCCGGTGTCCGTGTTGGTATCCAGCATCACACCTCAACTACTCTACGCACACAAATAATTACTCGATTGGCATCGAGCAGGTGGGAATTCCATGGCACGACATGCACTTTCCAGGTCCCGGCGCCGCGCGCTGCTGCGCGCAGGTCTGACCGTCACCGCGGTGGGCGCCGCGCTCGGTGCGGGAGGTGCGGCGGCACAGGCGGCGCCGCTGCCCATCGCTCCGGCCTCGGGCGCCGACAGCAGCCTCGCCGCGGTCGGTGAGGCGACCGGGGGCGCGGCGACCGGGGCACTCGGACACGGGGTCTCTCCGGTCACGAACCTTCAGCTCGACCCGCTGGCCAAGACGGGTGCGGACCCGCTGACCAACAGGGTGGGGACGCAGATCGCCGACTTCAAGCCGGTCACCACGGGCATCGTCACCGACCCGCTGAGCAGGGGTGGTGCGCTGAACGACCTGCCGTTGGTGGGGTAGGTGACGGGGCTGGTGCACGGCTGATCCCGGCGCACAGGGCTGCGGCCCGTCCCTCCGCAGTGTTGCCGGAGGGGCGGGCCGCAGCCGCGTCGGTCAGTAGGAGGAACCCGAGACGCCGAGTGCGCCTGTGGGGTGCCAGACCGTCTTGGTCTCCAGGAAGGCCGTCAGGCGGTCCGTGCCCGGGTCGGCCGACCAGTCGTTTCCGTCCACAGCCTGTGGACGAGCGGCGCTCTGCGCTTCCTTCTCCGGGTGGTGGCGGGAGACCGGTGGGCGGAGAACGCGCTTCAGGTTGTCCGCTGCCGCGATCTCCAGCTCCTTCGCCAGATCGGCGTCGGCGCCCGTGAGATCGATCGCGTTCACGTCCTGGTGGGATGCGAGCGGGGCCGCGAGCTCCGCCGTTTTCCCGGACAGGATGTTCACCACACCGCCCGGCAGGTCGGAGGTGGCCAGCACCTCGCCCAGGGACAGCGCCGGGAGCGGGGCGTCGGCGGACGCGATGACGACCGCCGTGTTGCCGGTCGCGATCACCGGCGCGACGACGGAGACCAGACCCAGGAACGACGACTTCTGCGGCGCGACGACCGCGACCACGCCCGTCGGCTCGGGCGTGGAAAGGTTGAAGAACGGGCCCGCGACCGGGTTCGCCCCGCCCACGATCTGGCCGATCTTGTCGGTCCAGCCCGCGTACCAGACCCAGCGGTCGATCGCCGCGTCCACGACGGCCGCCGCCTTGGACTTCGAAAGCCCCTCCGCGTCCGCCACTTCCCGTACGAACTGGTCCTTGCGGCCCTCCAGCATCTCCGCGATGCGGTAGAGGATCTGGCCGCGGTTGTACGCTGTTGCGCCCGACCAGCCGCCGAACGCCTTGCGGGCGGCCACGACCGCGTCCCGTGCGTCCTTGCGGGAGGACTGCGGGGCGTTCGCCAGCCACTTGCCCTTGCCCGCCGCGCCAGCGGCTGATGTCTTCGCCGTCACCTCGTACACCCGGCCGCTCTCGGAGCGGGGGAACTTGCCCCCGACGTACAGCTTGTAGGTCTTCAGCACAGTCAAGCGGTCAGACATCGAGGTACGCCTCCAGGCCGTGACGGCCGCCTTCGCGGCCGAAGCCCGACTCCTTGTATCCGCCGAACGGCGAGGTCGGGTCGAACTTGTTGAACGTATTGGCCCAGACGACGCCCGCCCGGAGCTTGCTCGCCACCGCGAGGATGCGGGAGCCCTTCTCCGTCCAGATGCCGGCCGACAGGCCGTACTGGCTGTTGTTGGCCTTGGCCACCGCCTCGTCCGGCGTGCGGAACGACAGGACCGAGAGCACCGGGCCGAAGATCTCGTCGCGGGCGATGGTGTGCGCCTGGGTGACGTTCGTGAACAGCGTCGGGGCGAACCAGTAGCCGGAGGACGGGAGTTCGCACGGGGCGGACCAGCGCTCGGCGCCCTCCGCCTCGCCCGTCCCGACCAGTGCCGTGATCCGGGAGAGCTGCTCCGCGGAGTTGATCGCACCGATGTCGGTGTTCTTGTCCAGCGGGTCGCCGAGGCGCAGCGTGGTCAGCCGGCGCTTCAGGGAGTCCAGCAGCTCGTCCTGGATCGACTCCTGTACGAGGAGGCGCGAGCCCGCGCAGCAGACCTGCCCCTGGTTGAAGAAGATGCCGGTGACGACGCCCTCGACGGCCTGGTCGATCGGGGCGTCGTCGAAGACGATGTTGGCGCCCTTGCCACCCAGCTCCAGGGTGACCTTCTTGTCGGTGCCCGCGATCTGGCGGGCGATGGCCTTGCCGACCGCGGTCGAGCCGGTGAAGGCGACCTTGTTGACGTCCGGGTGCTCGACGAGGGCCGCGCCCGCGTCGCCGTACCCGGTGAGGATGTTCACGACGCCCTTCGGCAGCCCCGCCTGGCGGCAGATGTCCGCGAAGAAGAGCGCGGAGAGCGGGGTCGTCTCGGCGGGCTTGAGGACCACCGTGTTGCCGGTGGCGAGCGCCGGGGCGATCTTCCACGCCAGCATGAGCAGCGGGAAGTTCCACGGGATGATCTGGCCCGCGACACCGAGCGGGCGCGGGTTCGCGCCGTAGCCCGCGTGGTCGAGCTTGTCGGCCCAGCCCGCGTAGTAGAAGAAGTGCGCCGCGACCAGCGGGAGGTCCGCGTCACGGGTCTCCTTGATCGGCTTGCCGTTGTCGAGGGTTTCGAGAACGGCAAGCTCGCGCGAGCGCTCCTGGATGATCCGGGCGATCCGGAACAGGTACTTGGCGCGCTCGGAGCCCGGCAGTGCCGACCACTTCTCGAATGCCTTGCGGGCCGCCTTCACGGCCCGGTCGACGTCCGCGGCGCCGGCTTGCGCGACCTCGGAGAGCACCTCTTCGCTGCTCGGCGAGACCGTCTTGAAAACCTTGCCGTCGGCCGCGTCGGTGAACTCGCCGTCGATGAACAGGCCGTACGAGGGCGCGATATCGACGACCGAGCGCGACTCGGGGGCGGGGGCGTACTCGAATGCAGATGCCATGGGGATCAGTCCACCGTCACGTAGTCGGGGCCGGAGTAGCGGCCGGTGGCCAGCTTCTGGCGCTGCATCAGCAGGTCGTTGAGCAGACTCGACGCGCCGAAGCGGAACCAGTGGTTGTCCAGCCAGTCCTCGCCGGCGGTCTCGTTGACCAGGACGAGGAACTTGATCGCGTCCTTGGAGGTGCGGATGCCGCCGGCGGGCTTCACACCGATCTGCACACCGGTCTGCTCCCGGAAGTCGCGCACGGCCTCCAGCATCAGCAGGGTGTTCGCGGGCGTGGCGTTGGTCCCGACCTTGCCGGTCGACGTCTTGATGAAGTCCGCGCCCGCCAGCATGCCGAGCCAGGAGGCGCGGCGGATGTTGTCGTAGGTGGACAGCTCGCCGGTCTCGAAGATGACCTTGAGGCGGGCGTCGGTGCCGTCGGCACGGGCGCACTCGGCCTTTACAGCGAGGATCTCCTCGTACACCTTGAGGTAGTGGCCGGAGAGGAAGGCGCCCCGGTCGATCACCATGTCGATCTCGTCGGCCCCGGCGGCCACGGCGTCGCGGACGTCCGCGAGCTTCACGTCGAGCGCCGCGCGCCCGGCGGGGAAGGCCGTCGCGACGGACGCCACCTTCACGCCGGAACCGGCCAGCGCGGCGGCGGCCGTCGCCGCCAAGTCGGGATAGACGCAGACCGCGGCGGTGCGCGGGGTCGTGCGGTCGGTCGGGTCGGGATTGACGGCCTTGGCGGCGAGAGCCCGGACCTTGCCCGGGGTGTCCGCGCCTTCCAGCGTCGTCAGGTCGATCATCGAGATGGCGAGGTCGATGGCGTACGCCTTGGCCGTCGTCTTGATCGAACGGGTTCCGAGGGACGCGGCGCGCGCTTCGAGGCCGACGGCGTCGACGCCGGGCAGCCCGTGCAGGAAGCGGCGCAGCGCACTGTCGGACGCGGTGGCGTCGGAGAATGCGGGTGCAGTGGTGGGCATGGTCACCAGACGAGCATATCTACGCGCGTAGCGGCCTGTACAGGGGGGAGGGGCCACCGGCGTGGGGGCGCGGTGCCGTCCGGGTGAGGGGTGGCCGCTCCGGCGGGACTTGTGCACGTCAGGCAGAATCGGCCTCATGACGAGCCCCACACCTCCCACCGAGCCGACCTACGCCGACCGGACCTTCCGGTCGCCCGCCGGGATGATGGGCGGTGTCCTGCTGCTCCTGCTGATCGGCTGGCTCGGCGTGGATGCCCTGATCAGGGGTGACGGGCGGACGCCGTGGCTGGCCCTGGCCGGGCTGCTGACGGCTGTGCCGTTGATCGTCGCGTTCACGCTGCGACCGGTCGTGTCGGCGAACGAGGAGCGGATCCGGATCCGCAACCCGTTCCGGACGATCACGATGCCGTGGGCGGCGGTCGCGGACGTGCGGGCCAGGTTCTCCACCGAACTGTTCACCCAGGACGGCGCGAAGTACCAGCTGTGGGCGGTGCCGGTGTCGCTGCGGCAGCGCAAGAAGGCGGCACGGCAGCAGGCCCGGCAGTCGCTGGACGACCCGTACGGCCGGACGTCCGCGCACGCCGATGTCCGGGACGACAGGTCCCGCATGGCGACGGCCGACCAGTCCATGGCGGACCTCCGTGAGCTGATGGAGCGGGCGAAGACGGGGGCGGGTGCGGCCGCACGGTCTTCGGCGTCCTCGGAGTCTTCGGTTTCGGTTCGCTGGGCGTACGAGTTGATCGCCCCGGCGGTGGTCGGCGTGGTGCTGCTGGTGGTGCTGCTCGCGACCGGCTGAGAGCCTGTCGGGTGACCTTCGATCGGAAAGCGGACGTGGTCTGGTGCGTGCGATTCCAAGGCGCCGGAAGGCCCTCGGATGGGGTCTCCCCTGCTCGAACGAAGCTGAGAGCTTGGGGAAGGAGCTACTAGGGCATTTCGGCAACGCGGGAAGCGTGCGTGCCAGGGCGTGACCGCCCGATCAGAGGTCACCCGACAGGCTCTGAGGCGGGCCGGAGTACGCGCGTACGACGATCGGCCCCCGACGTACGCACGCGGGCGGTCCCGGTCGCGAGGCAGCTCCGTCCGCCGGGTCGGTCCTCCGCGGTCGTCCGGTAGGTGCACACATGCACGCCCGTGCCGCTGGTGACCGCCGAGGCCAGTTCGAGGGTGTGCGGTGCGCCGTCTTCGGCTCCCCTTTTTCCCGCTCCGGGTTTACAGCATCAGAGACTGTCGCACGGCCTCGAAATCATCGCGCCCGCTCGATCGAACCCGATCCATCGCGCAGCGGCGTGCGCATTCGGCGTCCGGCGGCCGCGGGGCCGGGTCCACCGGGCGCGGTCCGGACTTCCTGCGACACGGCGGGAAGATGCCGACGCCGGGAGGGAACGGTCAGCACACCGAGGCAGGCAATGACGAGGACGACCCCGGTCCAGCCGAGGGCGGGCAGGTGTTCGCCCACGACCAGGACCGCGAACACGGCCGCTACGGCGGGCTCCAGCAGGGACAGGGTGGTCGCGGTACTGACCGGGATGCGGGGCAGCCCGCGGCGCGCCCGGCAGGCCGCGTCACAGGCCGTCCACCAGACGCGCCGCCATGTCGCGGGCGCGCCGCATGCGTGCGCCGTCGCCTTCGAGGCCCGCGCGCACGATGGCCCCTTCGAGCAGGAACGCCAGGTGTTCCGCCGTGGCCCGGGCCTGCTCGTCCCGGCCGGGCAGCAGCTCTTGGAGGTGGGCCGTGAGCAGGCTCTCGACCTCCTCCTTGTGGCGGCGCACCACCGCCCGGCCCTCGTGCCCGGTCGGCAGTTCGGCGGCCGCGTTGAGCAGCCCGCAGCCGCGGAAGCCGTGCTCGTAGGCGAGACCGGCATGGTCGGCGTAGGCGTCGAAGACAGCCAGTGCGGCCTCCCGCGGGCTCTGCGCGTCGGCCAGGCGCCGCTGGTAGAGGCCGAGCCACTCCTCGTGGCGGGCCTGGAGGTAGGCGCGGACGAGGTCGGCCTTGGAGGCGAAGTTGTTGTAGAGGCTCATCTTCGCCACGCCCGCCTCGGCCGTGATCGTGTCGATCCCTGTCGCCGCCACGCCGTCGGCGTAGAACCGCCGCGCCGCGGCATCGAGAATCCGTCCCCGCGCAGGCCCTGCTCGCCGCCGCTTTCCCGGCTGCTGCCCGGTGGCGCCCGCCTCGGTCATGTCTGCCTCCCGTGGCCCATGATTAGGTAGACCAGTCTACCTAATCATGTTGGCTCACGATGCACCGGCCGCGCGGACACGCGTGGCTAATGCTCCGGGAGCCGGGCCCAGAAGTGGTTGACGATGTCGTCGATGTAGCGTCGTCCGTTTTCGCCGGAGGCGGTGGTGCCGCCGGCTCGGCTGAGGGTGGCGGCCATGAGGGTCTGGTACTCGTGGTGCATGTCGCGCAGGGGGTCTTCCAGGTGGCGGCGTTCCGTGGAGACGAGGCGGGCGATGGCGCGGATGTGGGCCTGCCAGCGGGTGGAGACGGCTTCGGTGAGGAGGCCGGCGAGTTCGTCCTCCAGGCCGGTGATGGCGATGAAGTCGCGTGGGGGGAGGTTGAGGAGGGCGCCGAGTTTGGCGGACTGCCGTTTGTCGCCGGCCCATCGGCCGGTTTCTTCCATCTGGTGGTAGGCGTCGAGGGTGAGGCCGGTGGCGCGGGCGACGTCCTCGGCGGCCAGTCTGCGGGCGAGACGGTGTTCGCGCAGGGTGCGGGGGGCGCCCATGAGTTCGCGGGGGTTGCACCACAAGGCGCCGGCCAGTGCGGTGAGTTCGCTGGCGGTGGGCAGTGCGGTGCCGCGTTCCCACGCGGTGATGTGGTCGGGGGTGATGTGGGTCGTGCCGTAGGAGGCGCGCATGCCGTAAGCGACGTGGCCGGGGGCCATCCCGAGTTTCTCGCGCAGGAGGCGGGCGGCGCGCGCGTTGAAGGGGAGCGGTGGATGCACGGAATGAGAGTAGGGAGTCACCCGGGGTGAACTCCATGGCCGCTGTCGCCCGCATCCCGGTTTGGCTGGATAGGTCGCCGGTGATTTTGGAGGAACCGACAGGGGTGCTGCGGGAAGGTCAACTAATTGATTCCGCAAAGCGATTGAGATCACGCCTCTGCCGCGTATGATCCGCTCGCAAGGCGCCGTACGTGTGTTCGTGCAACCGACCGACACACGCTTCCGGCGCCACTGCCATGTTTTCCCTCGCACTTGCAGGTCCAGGAGACGCAGTCATGCACACCAGCACGACAGGCCAGGCCGAAGCGCCGACAATCAGACCCGGTGGCCCGCTCAACCGGTTCTTCCGCATCGGCGAACGCGGCTCGACGTACGGCCGTGAGATACGCGGCGGGTTCGCCACCTTCTTCACCATGGCGTACATCCTCGTACTCAACCCGATCATCCTCAGCAGTACCGAGGACAAGTTCGGCCACCAGCTGGACGCCGGCCAACTAGCCACCGCCACGGCCCTGGTGGCCGCCGTGATGACCGTGATCATGGGTGTGGGCGGCAACCTGCCGCTCGCCCTTGCCGCGGGCCTGGGTCTCAACGCCGTCACCGCCTTCCAGATCGCCCCCCTGATGAGCTGGGAAGACGCGATGGGCCTCATCGTGCTCGAAGGCCTGCTGATCTGCGTACTGGTGATGACCGGCCTGCGCGAGGCCATCATGCACGCCATTCCGCAAGCTCTCAAACAAGCCATCAGCGTCGGCATCGGCCTGTTCATCGCCTTCATCGGCTTCGTCGACTCCGGGTTCGTCACCCGCATCCCGGACGCCGCGCACACCACCGTGCCCGTTCAGATCGGCACAGGCGCCCTCACCGGGTGGCCCATGCTCGTCTTCTGTCTCGGCGTGCTGATGACGATCGTCCTCCTGGCCCGCAAGGTGCAGGGCGCCATCCTCATCAGCATCGTCGTGATGACCGTCGTCGCCGTCGTCATCAACGGGATTGCCGACATCAAGTCCTGGGGTCTGACTAACCCCTCGCTGCCCGACAAGCCCGTCGCCGCACCCGACTTCGGGCTCCTGGGCAAGTTCGATCTGTTCGGCTCGTTCGGTCAGGTCAGCGTGCTGACCGTCGTCCTGCTCGTCTTCACCCTCATCCTGTCCGACTTCTTCGACACGATGGGCACCGTCGTCGGCGTCACCGCCGAAGCCGGACTCCTCGACGAGCGCGGCCAGGTCCCCGGTCTGGGCCGCGTGCTGCTCATCGACGGCGCAGCCGCCGTCGCCGGCGGCGCCGCCTCCGCCTCGTCCGCCACCACCTACATCGAGTCCGCCGCCGGTGTCGGCGAAGGCGCGCGCACCGGGTTCGCCAACCTCATCACCGGTGGCCTGTTCGCCCTCGCCCTCTTCTTCACCCCCGTTCTCACCATCGTGCCCCTCCAGGCTGCGGCCCCCGCCCTCATCGCGGTCGGGTTCCTGATGATGACCCAGGTCAAGCACATCGACTGGGACCGGTACGAACTCGCCATTCCCGCCTTCCTGACCATCGCCGTCATGCCGATGACCTACTCCATCACCAACGGCATCGGCGCCGGCTTCCTCTCCTACGTGGTCATCAAGGCGTGCCTGGGCAAGGCCCGCGAAGTCCACTGGCTGCTCTGGGGCACCGCGACGCTCTTCCTCGTCTACTTCGCGATCGACCCGCTGGAGCAGCTGCTCAACATCAAGTAGCCGCGCGGACACCCACCGAGCCACCCGCACGGGGCGCCCCTTCCGCCGATCAGGCGGCTGCGTCGCCGATGCGGGTCGGCGAGGACCACGTGCGCGATGTCATCCCCGCCTTCAACGAGCGGGGTTCTGCGCGGTGGATCCGAAACGGAGCGGGGGACGGCCCAGGACGATCAGCGACGAGGTGCGTGTGAGCACACCACGTCCGCCTGATCGCCCGGACGTCCCCCGCCGGCGGTGCGGCCCACGGCCGGTACCGGGGCGACCTGCCCCTCCGGTCCTGCGTGGGCCCGGACACCGGCTTCACGTTCCTGATGCGTACCTGACGCGTACGTGAAACCCGCCGCCGTGACCGGTCAGATCCCGGCCGCCGTCGCCAGGTCCCGCTTGATCCCGGCGAGCAGCTCCGCACCCCGCGCACGGGCCGCGGGCAGCTCGTCCGTCGAAGCGACCGGCACCACGACCTCCAGGTAGCACTTGAGCTTCGGCTCGGTGCCGCTCGGCCGGACGATCACCCGGGCACCCTCCAGGTGGTAGCGGAGTCCGTCGGTGGGCGGCAGCTGCTCCGTGCCCTCCGACAGATCCTCGGCCGAGGTGACGGCGAGCCCCGCGAGCGCGGTCGGCGGGGCCTCGCGCAGCCGCCGCATGGCGTCCGCGATGACCGACAGGTCCTCCACCCGGACCGAGAGCTGGTCGGTGGCGTGCAGCCCGTGCTCGACCGCGAGGTCGTCGAGGAGATCGAGGAGCGTGCGCCCCTGCTCCTTGAGCACGGAGGCCAGCTCGGCGACGAGCAGTGCGGCCGTGATGCCGTCCTTGTCACGTACGCCGTCGGGGTCGACGCAGTAGCCGAGCGCCTCCTCGTACCCGTACCGCAGGCCGTCGACGCGGGCGATCCACTTGAAGCCGGTCAGCGTCTCCTCGTACCCGTTCCCCGCCTTCTCGGCGATCCGGCCGAGCAGCGACGACGACACGATCGACTCGGCGAAGACACCGGTGGCACCGCGGGCCACCAGATGGGCGGCGAGCAGCGCGCCGACCTCGTCGCCGCGCAGCATCCGCCAGCCGCCGTCCACGGACGCGTCCGGGACGGCGACGGCGCAGCGGTCGGCGTCCGGGTCGTTGGCGATGACGATGTCCGGGTGCGCGTGCCGGGCGGTGGCGAACGCGAGATCCATCGCCCCCGGCTCCTCCGGGTTCGGGAACGCGACCGTGGGGAACGCCGGGTCGGGCTCGGCCTGCTCGGCGACGAGCACCGGCTCCGGGAACCCGGCGCGGGCGAAGGCCGCGGTCAGGACGGACGTGCCGACGCCGTGCATGGCGGTGTACACGACCTGGGCGGTACGCGGGGACCCGGCGTCGAGCACCGCGTCCGTACGGGCCAGATAGGCGTCCAGGACCTCGTCGCCGAGGATCTCCCAGCCGCTCTCCGGCCGGTCCACGCCGGCCAGCGGGCCGACCGCGGCGATCGCGTCGGCGATCTCCCCGTCCGCCGGGGGCACGATCTGCGAGCCGTCGCCCAGATAGACCTTGTAGCCGTTGTCGCGCGGCGGATTGTGGCTCGCGGTCACCTCGACGCCCGCGACGGCGCCCAGGTGACGTATGGCATACGCCAGGACGGGGGTCGGGAGCGGGCGGGGGAGGACCGCCGCGCGCAGACCCGCACCCGTCATCACGGCCGCAGTGTCGCGGGCGAAGTCGGCGGACTTGTACCGGGCGTCGTACCCGATGACGACCGTGCCGCCGGTCTGCCCCTTCGCCTTCAGATAGGCGGCGAGACCGGCGGCGGCGCGGATGACGACGGACCGGTTCATCCGCATCGGCCCGGCCCCCAGCTCACCGCGGAGCCCGGCGGTACCGAACTGCAGCGTGCCGGCGAACCGTGCGGCGAGCGCGTCGAGGTCCTCGGCGTCGATGAGCTTGGCGAGCTCGTCGCGGGTCTCGGGGTCGGGGTCCTCGGCGAGCCAGGTCCTGGCCTGCGTGATGAGGTCCTGCTGCACGGTGTCCGCCTTTCTGCGGGGTGAGGTGTTTTCCGGGTGCGGGTGGGTGGCACGCCGCGCGGGGCGGTCCCGGGCAGGAGCCACCGCCCGCCGCAGGGCGACGCCCGGTCAGATGCGGTCGAGCACCCGCGCGAGCAACGACCCCATCCGGGTCGCCGAGTCCCGCCCTGCCTGCAGTACCTCTTCGTGGTTCAGCGGCTCCCCGCTCAGCCCGGCGGCCAGATTCGTGACGAGCGAGATGCCCAGCACCTCCGCCCCCGCCTCCCGCGCGGCAATGGCTTCGAGCACCGTGGACATGCCGACCAGGTCGCCGCCCATGACACGGACCATGTTGATCTCGGCCGGGGTCTCGTAGTGCGGACCGGGGAACTGCACGTACACGCCCTCTTCGAGGGTGTCGTCGACCTCCTTGCACAGCGCGCGCAGCCGCGGCGAGTACAGGTCCGTGAGGTCGACGAAGTTGGCGCCGACGATCGGGGACGCCGCGGTCAGGTTGATGTGGTCGCTGATCAGGACCGGCTGCCCGGGGCGCATGCCCTTGCGCAGACCGCCGCAGCCGTTCGTCAGGACGACGGTCTTGCAGCCGGCGGCGACGGCGGTACGGACCCCGTGCGCGACGGCGGCGACGCCGCGGCCCTCGTAGAAGTGCGTGCGGCCGAGGAAGACCAGGGCGCGCTTCTCGCCGATCAGGTACGAGCGGATCGTGCCGCCGTGGCCCTGGACGGCGGGTGCCGGGAAGCCGGGCAGTTCGGTCACCGGGAACTCGGCCTCCGGAGTGCCGAGCGCGTCGCCCGCGGGTGCCCAGCCGGAACCCATCACGAGGGCGACGTCGTGGGTCTCGGCACCGGTCAGCTCGCGCAGGCGGGCAGCGGCGTCGGCAGCGGCGGCGTGCGGGTCGCCCTGGATGTTGTCCGGAATAACAGATGCGTTCACGCGGAAGAGGGTAGCCGGTGATTCCCTACGCGCGTAGATGCCTCTACGCAGAGTCTGCCCACGCCTGCTTGTACATTCATGCAAAAGTGCTGGTCCGCTGGGTCAGCAGGGGCGTTTGCGCAGCTCCATCACATAGTCGTGCGGCGCGCCCGCCGACTCGGCGGCGTCCGCGATCTCGCCCAGATAGCGGGCGGACGGCAGCCCGCCCTCGTACCCGTTCAGCACATACATCCAGGCCGGCTCCTCGCCGTCCAGGGTGTGCACCCGGACCCGCATCCGCCGGTAGATGTCGAGGCCGACACCCTCCCAGCGGTCCATGGAGTCCTCGTCCATCGGCGCGAGGTCGTACAGCGTCACGAAGACCTGCGAGCGCGGCGCCTCCACCACCGTGGCCAGCGCACCTTCCCAGCCCATCTGCTCCCCGCCGAAGGTCAGCCGCCAGCCGTTGAGCCAGCCCGTGCCGCGCAGCGGGGAATGCGGTGCGCGGCGCGTCATCAGCCGCGCGTCGAGGTTGCCGGCGTACGCGGCGTAGAGCGACATGGGGTCGAGGGTACGGGAGGCGACCCCGGGAGCGGCGTTTCCTGTGAGGAAGACCCCGGTCGGCGCCCCCGGGGAGAACCAGTGGAGGCCTCTGCAAGGGGACCTCGCCGCGCCCCTTCCGCGGTCCTGGCTCCCGTATGGAGGGCCCCGGGGCGAAGCATGTTGGCACGTGCGGGACAATGGAGTACGTACTGCATACCCCCGGGGTGATCCCCCGGACCCCCGGCCGGGGCGGCAGACGGCCGCGGGATGACATACGCGAGGCGGACTTTTCGTGACCCGGATCGTGATCATCGGCGGCGGACCCGGCGGCTACGAGGCGGCACTGGTGGGCGCCCAGCTCGGCGCGGAGGTGACCGTCGTCGACTGCGACGGCCTCGGCGGCGCGTCGGTACTCACCGACTGCGTGCCCTCGAAGACTCTGATCGCGACGGCAGAGGTGATGACCACCTTCGACTCTTCGTACGAGGAGTTGGGCATCATCGTCGCCGACGACACGCCGCACGTCGAGCAGGCGGCGCGGGTGGTCGGTGTCGACCTCGGCAAGGTCAACCGACGGGTGAAGCGCCTGGCGCTCGCCCAGTCCCACGACATCACCGCCTCCGTCACCCGTGCGGGGGCCCGGGTGATGCGCGGCCGCGGGCGTCTGGAAGGCCTCCAGGCCGCCGACGGCTCCCGCACGGTCGTCGTGACCGCGGCCGACGGTACGGAGGAGAGGCTCACCGCCGACGCCGTGCTGATCGCGACCGGCGGCCACCCCCGGGAGATCCCGGACGCGCTCCCCGACGGCGAGCGCATTCTGAACTGGACCCAGGTCTACGACCTCGACGAGCTCCCCGAGGAGCTCATCGTGGTCGGCTCCGGTGTCACCGGTGCCGAGTTCGCCGGCGCCTACCAGGCGCTCGGCTCCCGCGTCACGCTCGTCTCGTCCCGCGACCGGGTGCTGCCGGGCGAGGACCCGGACGCGGCCGCCGTGCTGGAGGACGTCTTCCGGCGCCGCGGCATGAACGTCATGGCCCGCTCCCGCGCCCAGGCCGCGAAGCGCGTCGGCGACCGGGTCGAGGTCACCCTCGCCGACGGCCGGGTCATCTCCGGTTCGCACTGCCTGATGGCGGTCGGCGCGATCCCGAACAGCGCGGGCATGGGCCTGGAGGAGGCCGGGGTCCGGCTCAAGGAGTCCGGCCACATCTGGACCGACAAGGTCTCCCGCACCAGCGCCCCCGGCGTGTACGCGGCCGGCGACGTCACCGGCATCTTCGCGCTGGCCTCGGTCGCCGCGATGCAGGGCCGGATCGCGATGTACCACTTCCTCGGTGACGCGGTGACCCCGCTGAATCTGAAGACGGTCTCCTCGAACGTCTTCACCGACCCCGAGATCGCCACCGTCGGCTACAGCCAGGCCGACGTCGACTGCGGCAAGATCGACGCCCGGGCGGTCAAGCTGCCGCTGCTGCGCAACCCGCGCGCCAAGATGCAGGGCATCCGCGACGGCTTCGTCAAGATCTTCTGCCGGCCCGGCACCGGCATCGTGGTCGGCGGCTGTGTCGTCGCGCCGCGGGCGAGCGAGCTGATCCACCCCATCTCGATCGCGGTCGACAACAATCTGACGGTGGAACAGATCGCAAACGCTTTCACTGTGTATCCGTCCCTGTCGGGATCGATCGCGGAAGTGGCTCGTCAGTTGCACACCCGTAAGCTCACGGGCGAGGCGTAAGCGCCTTCGGGAACCCGGCATTCCCCGGCAACCCCTGGCAACTCAGACCGACCCCCAATTGCCGGTCGGTCTCAGGCGGGCGGGAAGCCGTCGGACGATCAGTACGGAACAACAACGGGGCCGCCTATATCACTTGGCGTCCCCTTGTATGTGCAACTTCTGTTATTCGGCGCAAACTGCTGAAAACTCTCGGCTGGTCACGTTACTGTCAGTTTCGTGTTCGCTGCAGAACGTCGTCAGTTGATCCTCGAAATGGTGCGCGCCAACGGGGCAGTATCGCTCCGTGAGCTCGCCCGCGTCGTCCAGACCTCCGAAGTGACCGTACGGCGGGACGTGCGGGCACTGGAGGCAGAAGGACTCCTCGACCGCCGGCATGGCGGTGCGGTTTTGCCGGGCGGTTTTACGCGGGAGTCCGGCTTTCCGCAGAAATCCCATCTCGCCACCGCGGAGAAGACGGCCATCGCCGACCTGGCCGCCGGTCTCGTCGAAGAGGGCGAGGCCATTGTGGTCGGAGCCGGTACGACCACGCAGGAGCTGGCCCGCCGGCTCGCGCGGATCCCCGGCCTGACCGTCGTCACCAACTCACTGCTGGTCGCCCAGGCGTTGGCCCATGCCAACCGGGTGGAAGTGGTGATGACCGGAGGCACCCTGCGCGGTTCCAACTACGCCCTGGTGGGCAGCGGTGCGGAGCAGTCGCTCCAGGGGCTGCGGGTGTCGCGCGCGTTCCTGTCCGGGAGCGGACTCACCGCGGAACGGGGGCTGTCCACGTCCAACATGCTCTCGGCGAGCGTCGACCGGGCGTTGGTGCAGGCCGCCGCGGAGGTGGTGGTCCTGGCGGACCACACCAAGCTCGGCTCCGACACGATGTTCCAGACGGTGCCCACGGACCTGATCACCCGTCTGGTGACGGACGAACCTCCGGCCCACGACGAGCGGTCCGCCACCGAGTTGCAGGCGCTGGCCGACCAGGGCGTACAGATCGCGGTGGCCGGGGCGGGGACGGGGCCGGTCGGGACCGACTCCCACCCGTCGGGGCGCCAAGCGCGCCGCGACATGCCCCTGCCCGGTCAGCGGCGCACGCATGGCGGTCCGGGACCGCAACTGCGCAGCGCGGCTTCGGCCCTGACGGATCAGTCCCCGGGCGACCGGTCCCGCGTGGCGGACCTCCGTCGCCGCTGAGTCCATCGGGGCACTGCCCCGAACCCCAGCGTCCACGTGCCGGACGGGCTGGTGCCCCTCCCGGCAAGCTTTGCCCCGTCGCGCCGCCCAGCACGCCCGCTCGCCGCGTTGACCACAAGTCCTGGTAGCTCCTTCCCCAAGCTCTCACCTTCGTTCGAGCAGGGGAGACCCCACTGGGGGACTTCCGGCCGCCTTGCGACCGCACGCACCGGACGACGCTCCTCATGGGGCAAACATTGCCGGTTACGGCACTTGATGGGGCCGACAGAACCCGGCCCCTCCGGCGATTGAGGGGCAGTCTCAGCCCGCCGCCGCCCGCGGCCCCTTCAGCCCCTGCAACGTCAGCGTCAGCAGTCGCCCGGCCAGCGCCGGATCCTCCGGCGCCTGCTCCGCCGCCAGCGCAATCGCATTCGTCAGCTGCATCAGGTCGCCGATCGACACGTCCGCCCGTACCGTCCCACTTGCCTGCGCCCGTGCGAGTAGCCGTGCCCCCGCCTCGCGCAGCGGCACGTTGCAGTCGGACAGGGCCGAAGTCTCGTCCCGTGACGTCGACATGAGTGCCTGCGCAAGCCCGCGGTACTCACCCGCATGGGTGATGATCGCGCCGAGCCAGTCCACCAAACCCCCGCACGGATCCGCCTTAGCCAGCTCGTGGGAGCGGGCGAGCAGTGAGGCGACTGCTTCCTGGAACACCGCGCTCATCAGCGCGTGCCGGTTCGGGAAGTGCCGGTACAGCGTGCCGATCCCCACGCCCGCCCGGCGTGCGATGTCCTCCAGCGAGGCATCGGTGCCGTGCTCCGCGAACGCCGTACGGGCCTCGCACAGCAACCGGTCGTAGTTGCGGCGCGCGTCGGCGCGCATGGGCCGGCCCGGCGTCTGTGCCGTGCTCATCGCCATTGCGCAGTCCTCCCTATTCCGCCCCCCGGGGTCCAGGATGCCATTGCGTACACGTAGGTCTCCTCCGCTTGCCGGGGCCGGACCGGAACCCCGCCGCGGCACCGGGACGGCGCCGGCAGACGGCAAGGGCCCCTGCGGAGTCGTTCGTACGACTCCGCAGGGGCCCCGGGACGGCTCCGTGGATCAGTCCTTGATCTCGCAGATCACGGCGCCGGACGAGACCGAGCCGCCGACCTCTGCGGCCAGACCCTTGATCGTGCCGGCGCGGTGCGCGTTGAGGGGCTGTTCCATCTTCATGGCCTCCAGGACGACGATCAGATCGCCCTCGTTGACCGCCTGGCCCTCCTCGACGGCGATCTTGACGATCGTGCCCTGCATCGGGGACGCGAGGGTGTCGCCGGAGATCGCGGAGCCGGTTTTCTTCGCCGCGCGGCGCTTGGGCTTGGCGCCCGCCGCGAGTCCGGTGCGGGCCAGGCTCATGCCCAGCGACGAGGGCAGGGAGACCTCGAGTCGCTTGCCGCCGACCTCGACGACGACCGTCTCGCGGCCTGCCTCCTCCTCCGCCTCCGCGTCGGCGGGGGTGGCGAAGGGCTTGATCTCGTTGACGAACTCGGTCTCGATCCAGCGGGTGTGGACGCGGAACGGGTCGCTGGTGAACGCCGGGTCGGTGACGACCGCGCGGTGGAACGGGATCGCGGTGGCCATGCCCTCGACGTTGAACTCGGCCAGTGCGCGCGCCGCCCGCTGCAGAGCCTGCTCACGCGTCGCACCGGTCACGATGAGCTTCGCCAGCAGCGAGTCCCAGGCGGGGCCGATGACCGAGCCGGACTCGACGCCCGCGTCGAGGCGGACACCCGGACCGGTCGGCGGCGCGAACACCGTCACCGTGCCCGGGGCGGGCAGGAAGCCGCGGCCCGGGTCCTCACCGTTGATCCGGAACTCGAACGAGTGCCCGCGTACCGCCGGGTCGTCGTAACCGAGCTTCTCGCCGTCCGCGATCCGGAACATCTCGCGGACCAGGTCGAGACCGGTGACCTCCTCGGTGACCGGGTGCTCGACCTGGAGACGGGTGTTGACCTCCAGGAACGAGATCGTGCCGTCCACCCCGACCAGGAACTCCACGGTGCCCGCACCGACGTACCCGGCCTCCTTCAGGATCGCCTTCGACGCCGCGTACAGCTCCGCGTTCTGCGCCTCGGACAGGAACGGCGCGGGAGCCTCCTCCACCAGCTTCTGGTGGCGGCGCTGCAGCGAGCAGTCACGGGTCGACACGACGACGACATTGCCGTGGCTGTCGGCCAGGCACTGCGTCTCCACGTGCCGCGGCTTGTCGAGGTAGCGCTCCACGAAGCACTCCCCGCGCCCGAACGCCGCGACCGCCTCGCGGACCGCGGAGTCGTACAGCTCCGGGATCTCCTCCAGCGTCCGGGCCACCTTCAGCCCGCGACCGCCGCCGCCGAACGCCGCCTTGATCGCGACCGGCAGCCCGTGCTGCTCGGCGAATGCCACGACCTCTGCGGAACCCGACACCGGGTCCGGGGTGCCGGCGACCAGCGGCGCACCGGCACGCTGCGCGATGTGCCGCGCGGCGACCTTGTCGCCCAGGTCCCGGATCGCCTGCGGCGGCGGACCGATCCACGTCAGCCCGGCGTCCAGCACGGCCTGGGCGAACTCGGCGTTCTCCGACAGGAAGCCGTAGCCCGGGTGGATCGCGTCCGCCCCCGAGTCCTTGGCAGCCTGCAGCACCTTGGCCATGTCCAGGTAGCTGGCGGCCGGGGTGTCACCGCCCAGAGCGAATGCCTCGTCGGCCGCACGCACATGCAGAGCGTCCCGGTCCGGGTCGGCGTAGACGGCCACGCTCCCGATCCCGGCATCCCGGCACGCCCGAGCAACACGGACAGCAATTTCGCCACGGTTGGCGATGAGCACCTTGCGCACGATGGCTCCCTCCTTGAAACAAGCTGAGTTTAGGGACTACCGACACGGCCTTACGACCCGTCCCCATTGGTGAGCTTGCCCACACGGAGCGTGATTCGAGGCCTGCTCGAAGCGCGAAATCCCTTGTGGCACCACGGTACGCCGGGATTCATGACCGCACAGTAGCCACGAGGTGTGGTCCAGGTCTCTGTTCAGAGGAGCGCCAGCTCCTGGCGTTTCTTTGTGGAGTACCTACTAATGGGCGGGGTTTTCTTTGCGCGACGCACGAGGGGCACGACAACGCGGGGTTCGTGTTCCGAGTGTGATCCGTGTCCGGGTGCGGAAAGAGGCAGGCGGGGCGGTCTGAACTCTTGTCCGAAGGATTACCCGTTAGTAGGGTCCGCGCTATCGCACGTACTGCAGGTAACAGGGGGTGAGCGCCGTGGTGCGCAGACCGGTGGCTTTCGTGGCCGCGATCGTGCTGTTCGTGGAAGCCGCGGGCATGGTGCTCGTCAACGGCATCCTGGCGACGGTCGTCGACAACCAGGAGATGTCACTGGCCGGGCTCGATCCCGCCGCCATGTCCGCCGGAGCGTGGGCGATGGGCGGCGTCGCCGGCCTCTATCTGCTGCTGTGCGGTCTCGTCCTGCTGCTGACCGGCATCCGGGACCGCGCCCCCGGCCGGGTCGGCCGGTTCGCCCTGATCAGCTGCACCGTGGTGCACGGGGTGCTGGGCGCGCTGACCGTGGGGCTGGTCGGCTGGGCCGCGTTCGCCTTCATGATGGTCGTGCTCGGACTGATCGTGCTGACTCTGGTGGCGTACGGGACCGTGCGCGAGAAGCGTGACGGCGAGGCGGACGGGAACGGCGGCGGCGCCGAAGAGGGTGCTCCGGCGCCCGCGTGACCCGCCCGAGCGTGTCAGACCCACAAGTCGGTGACGGAGAAACCCAGTTCGCCCAGGAGCCGGCGCAGCAGCGGCAGCGAGAGCCCGATGACATTGCCGTGGTCGCCCTCGATGGAGTCGATGAACGGTGCCGAGCGCCCGTCCAGCGTGAAGGCGCCCGCGACATGGAGCGGCTCGCCCGAGGCGACGTAGGCGGCGATCTCGGCATCCGTGGGCTCACCGAACCGGACGACGGTGGACGCCGTCGCGGACGCCGTACGCCCGGTCGCCGTGTCGATCACGCTGTGGCCGGTCTGCAGGACCCCCGACCGGCCGCGCATGGACTTCCAGCGGGCGGTGGCGTCCTCGCTGTCGGCCGGCCTCCCGAGCGCCTCGCCGTCGAGTTCGAGGACCGAGTCGCACCCGATGACCAGGGCCCCCGCGGCCTCCGGACGGCCGGCCACGGCGGCGGCCTTCGCCTCGGCGAGGACGAGCGCCAGCTCGCCCGGCGTCGGGGCGGTCAGCGCGTCCTCGTCCACACCGCTGACGATCACCTCGGGTGCGAAGCCGGCCTGGCGCAGCAGACCGAGACGGGCGGGGGAGGCGGAGGCGAGCACGAGACGGCGCTGATCAGTCATACCGGCCATCGTAGAAGGGCCCGGCGCGCCGCAGTGCCACGCATCCACGGCCTCGGCGCACGCCGCGGCACCGGGCGCCCACGGCGTCAGCGTGTGCCCAGCGCCAGCATCGCGACGACCATGGCGAGCGCAAGCACCAGCCATACGCGCCGCATCATGTCCTGGGCGTCGCGCAGCTCTTTCGGGGGCTTGTTCTCGGGGTCGGACCACAGCATGATCCCGATCCTGCTGCGGCCGCCCCCGCGGCGCCTGAGTACAGGTACTCAGCCGCCCGGTCTGGACTGGTCGCGCAGCCGGGTGGTGGTTGCCGCCCGCGCGGCGGGGCTTGCCCCGCCGACCCAGTCGGTGTTCCCGGACGTCCTGGACCTGGA
>NZ_JBSFYR010000056.1:0-49664 GCF_053599875.1 Streptomyces sp. NPDC005151
CATCATGCACACGACACTGGAGTGGGACTGAACGATGTCCTTACCCACGAACGAGCGACACCAGATCATTCGGAAAGGGACTTAACGCCCTCTGACACGTGGTCAGGCGGTACGTGGCCACGTGGCCGACACGATTCGGGCCCTTCCCGACCGGGGGCCTGTGGTCCTGCTCGGGCACAGCCTGGGCGGGATCATCGCTTTCGACCTGCTGGCGACCCAGGCCTCGAACCCCGTCGCGGACATGCTGGTGACAGTAGGTTCGCAAGCGCCGCTGCTGTACGAACTGGACGCGCTGCCGTCCCTTCCCTACGGCACCGGACTGCCCGGCGCGTTCCCCCGCTGGCTCAACGTCCACGACCGCCGCGACCTGCTTTCCTACGTCGCAGCCGAGGCCTTCGGAAATGACCCGCGCATCACCGATGTGGCGGTGGACAACCGCCAGCCGGTATCCGCGGCCCACAGCTCCTATTGGGCCAACACGTATCTCTACCGGGTCCTGGCCGATGCACTTCCCGGCTGATCGGGGAGCCCTTACCCTGGGCCCCCACCTCGATTCGAACACACGTCACGGTGCAAGAGAGGACGCGCGTGGCCACGGGAGGATTCGATGCCGTACAACACCGGGTCCTGCGTGCGGTGATCAAAGCGCTGGAGGACCCGGCGGGGCGGCTCATCAACGACAGCAGCCGGGACCTGTGGCGTCAGATGATCCACCAGCATATTCCTGGCCTGACGCCTGTGAGCTTCACCGTGACGCATCAGGAATTCGTCAGCATCGTGTACAGCTGCGCCACGTTGGACGACGGCATGGACCTCCTGGTGGAGGCCACGTGCCTGGTCACGCCCGCGCTGGAGCCGGCGCTGCTCCTCCTGCTGTCGCAGTGGAAGGCGCGGCTGGCGTTCCCGGGTCCCGACTGGGAGCCACTGCGCCGCGTGCTGGATGTTCCGGTGGCCGATTTCGGCGCCCTGGTGGACCGGGCCACCGACGGTCTGGCACGCCTGCCCGAGAACTGCGCCACGCCCTGGGAGGCATTTCTCCATCTCGCCGACCACAACGGGCGCCCCGGCGAGCTGATGCCCGCCATGGCCTTCCTGGAACATCTGTCACTCTGTCCCGAAGTGGCGTCGGGAGTAGGCGAGTTACGTACGTGGAACGACCACTTCGCCGAGCTGTGGAACATGCCGGCGCCGCTGGCCGAACTGCGGGCCGACCTCAGGGACGGCGCCGACCCCCGGATCGCCGGTTCCCCTGACGTCCCGCACGCCGGTCGCGGTGGCCCGGCCAGGCCGCTGATCAGGATCTACGTCAAGGTGGAGCCGGACCGTACGCCCCACAGCGGAGCGGGCAGGCGGCGGATGGGCAGGGCGCAGCGCTACTACGTCTCCGCCTGTGTCAGATATCCGGATTCGAACGCACTCCAACGAGATCCTCACACCGAGCCGCTGGAATCAGTGACCAGATCTCAACTACCCTACGAAATAGCCAAGTTACTCACTCACATGACACAGTTGCGCCACTCCCGCGCGGACAACGCCGCCTTGGAGATCTTTCTTCCGGCGGAGCTGCTCACCGAGCCCGTGGAGTGGTGGGACCGTGATCCCTCGCTGGGCTTTCCCAACGCTCTGCTGAGCCGATACCGGGAGATCATGCTGCACAGCCTGGAGCGCGTACAGCGTCCCACCTTCCACAACGCGTGGCGCGCCCGCTGGGCGCACTGGCGGACCGGCGACGGCCAGGGCCAGATGTACGAATGCGCTCCCGAGGGGCTGACGGACGCCGAGCACCTGGCCCTGCTGGACGCGAAGATCGGGCGGGACGACGACGTGGTCGGCATGGTGCTCAGCAGGCCGCCGCACCGCGAGAGCGAATTGGGCCTGCGCGAGCTGAGTCTCGCCCTGGACCTCGGAGTGCCCATAGTCGTCTACCACCGGGCGGATCCCGCGTCAGCGGTGTTCCGGAGCATTATTCGTGAAAGCTTGGCCAATGAGGGGCTGGCACACCTTCCCGAAAGTGCGCAACAGTGGAAGTCCGACGTTGCCGTCCGTGCCACGGTCGCAGACGAGTCAAGTGCTGTACGGGAGCGAGATGTTGACGCGATCCGTTCGATGGGCATGATCTGGGACGACCCCGAGCATCTTCTTGAGGGCGGGCAGAACGCTCCCGCCACCTTTGTAGGGGGGACCGAGTGAACGCGGCGGACAACGACGGCCGGCTCTACCGGGGCACCGGAGACCCATTACCGGACGAGGCGTACGAGAAACGCACCTGGCCCAAGGGGCCGCCCTGGCGCACCTTCCGCAGCACGGCGACCATGCCTCAGCCACCGGACGACGACGAGGCCGACCGCCGGCTCGGCCCGCCCGGGCGTCGGCGCGTCCCTCGCGCCGAGGAGCTTCGCCTGGTCAACGCCGCGCTCCTGCTCCGCAGGCCCCTGTTGGTCACCGGACGGCCAGGAGTGGGAAAATCGGGCCTCGCCTACCGGATCGCCCGGGAGCTGCGGCTCGGACGTGTGTTGCACTGGCCCGTCACCAGCCGGACGACGCTGACCTCCGGTCTGTACGAGTACGACGCCATCGGACGCGCGCAGGCCACCCAGGACGCCGCCGAAAGCACCGGACGGCCCAGCATCGGCAACTACGTCCAGTTGGGGCCGCTGGGCACGGGAATGCTCCCCTACCGGCTCCCGCGAGTGGTCCTCATCGACGAGATCGACAAGTGCGACGCCGATCTGCCCAATGACCTTCTGACCCTGTTCGAGGACGCCTGGTTCGAAGTACCACCCCTCGTACGGGTGAAGCAGACGGAAGCAACGACCATCGTCCATACGGCTGATCCCGGCCACAGCGCGGTGGTCGAAAACGGAGTGGTCAGGGCTCACGTCTTCCCCGTCGTCGTCATGACCTCGAATGGTGAACGTGAGTTCCCCGAAGCGTTTATGCGGCGCTGTTTGCGGCTCAACATTCCGGACCCCGACGCGGAGACATTGGGAGACCTCGTCTCCGGACATTTCGGAGAACTCCTCGGCGACAGCCAGGACGCGCTGATCCGTGATTTTCTCCGACGGAGCTCCCGGATGGGCGGGCTGGCCGCCGATCAGCTGCTGAATGCCGCGCATTTGGCGACATCGGGCCTCTACCAGCAGGACGGAAGCGACGCCAACGAGTGGCAATCGGTCCTCGCCGCTATTTGGCACCCGCTGGGCGGTGAAGGGGCGGATTCGGGGTGACCGGGGAATCTTCGAGGGCCGGAGGCACTGGTGCGCAGCACCGCCGCGACGGCCCGATGAGCCCGCCTGACGGCGGACCGCTGCCTCTCACCGGTCTGTACCCATGGGAAGTGGCCGACTCGCTATGGCTGGCGGCGAACCATCCTGGGCTGGCCACCGACGAGGACCTGGCGGACACCGGTCGTGAGGACGCCGAGCCATCGGAGCCTGCCCCCGCGCAGCAGGACGACGACCGGGTGACTGAGCCGGAGCAGCCGGATCGGGACGAGGAGCCGCAGCCGGAACAGCAGCGGCCTCCGGGGCCCGAACCGCTGCCGCGTTCCGCACGGGACGACGGACCGCCACCCGTCGCCGGGCCGGGTACGAGGGACACCCTCGCGCCGACGGCCGAACTGCCCGCGGCCTCGCAGCTGCGGACCGCCGTCGGCCCCGGCAGAGGTGACCGCCCCCCGCGCGACCGTCTGAGCCTCGGTCGTGCGCTGCGTCCGCTGCGCTCCTTCGTCGCCTCCGCCCACTCCGACGTCCTGGACGAGTCGGCGACGGCGGAACGGATCGCAGTCGCCCCGCATCTGCCACCGGTGCTCACGCCCGAGCCGGAGCGGCAACGGAGCGCGGTCCTGGTGGTCGACAGTGCCCCGCACATGACCATGTGGCGGCCGGCAGTGAAGCACTTCCGGACGATGCTGAGCCGGTACGGCGGGATGCGCGACGTGAAGATGATGACGCTCGACACCGCTGATGCCGCGCGTGCGCTGCTGCGCGGCCACGGGCAGGCGTCGCACCCGCAGCCGCCGCGCGGCCTCGTCGACCCGACGGCGCGGCAGATCGTTTTCCTGGTGACGGACGGGGTCGCGCCCGCCTGGCGTTCCGGGGCTGCGCAGCGACTGGCCGCTCTCTGGGGGAAGTTCCAGCCCGTGGTGGTGCTCCAGCTGCTGCCACAGCGCCTGTGGTCCAGCACGGGACTCTTTCCGGTACGGGTGAGACTCCGTGCCCAAGGGCCCTGGTCGGCCAATGCGCAGGTGCACTGGGAGCCCGCCGAGCCGCTTGCCGCGTCGCTCCCGCGCGATCCCTTCGATCAGGTCGTCCTCGTCCCGGTGCTGGAACTGGGCGCCGAGTGGCTCGGTCCGTGGGCCCGGTTCGTCGCGGGAACCACGCCGCGCTGGGCGGATATGGCGGCGATCCTCACCAGTACCCGGCCGCTGCCGTCTCCCGCGCCGTCACCCGTTCAGGGGCTGACCGCCGCCGAATTGGTTGCGCGGTTCCGCACCAGGGCTTCGGCGGAGGCGTTCGCGCTGGCCACGCGCCTGGCTGCGGTACAGCTGGACCTGGAAACCATGTCCGAGGTGAAGCGGCAGGTCATGCCGCGCGCCTCGCGAGCGCATCTGGCGGAGCTGCTGATCAGCCCATTGGTCGATCCGCTGCCCGGGTGTGACGGAGAATCCTACGTATTCGTTGACGGTGCCCGCGAGGAATTACTCGCTGCAGGCAGCAGAACGGCCACTGCAAGAGCACTGAAAAAGGCGGCAGAGTTTTTGGCCCCGCGTAATGAAGCGGCGCGTGAGTTCCTCGGCTACTTACATGGTTCCAAAGAATCGCCGCATCGTGAGGAAGCGCTCACGACAGTCGAGTCGACCACGGAGAACCTTCGCTTCCGGCAGGCCGAACATGCGGCGCTGCAGGCGATTTCCGGAAACCATCTCCACCGCGCCCGGCGTCTTGGCGAGCACATCGGGGCCGGCCCGCCGACCGCTGCGAACACGCCCGGATCCGAGGCCCGGCGCAACGCTTCGCGGCCTTCTCCCGATGAGACACTCCCCGGCGACACCGACAGTACGATCCCCACCCCTGGAGGCACACAAGTGAGTACGGTCCGCCCCTCGGTAGAGAGCCCGGCCCCGGCACCCCCGGCCGGAGGCGGTGCGCGACTGCCCATGCCCGCCGTCTGGGGCAACATGCCGCCGAGGAACCTCGTATTCACCGGACGCGAAGAATTGCTGATCAACCTGGAACGCGGTCTGCAGGACGGCCCGACCGCGGTGCTCCCGCATGCACTGCACGGAATGGGCGGTGTCGGGAAGTCGCAACTCGCACTCGAATACGTATACCGGCACGCGGCCGAATACGAAGTGGTCTGCTGGATCCCGGCAGAACGGCCCACACAAATTCAGCAGGCGTTTGTCGAACTGGCCCGGCGACTCCACCTTCCGGTGAGCAGTGAGGCGATTACCGCAGTGCCGGCCGTCCTGGAGGCGCTGCGCATCGGAAACCCGTACGGTAAATGGCTTCTGGTGTTCGATAATGCCGAAAGTCCGGCAGCGGTGCAGGAATACTTCCCGAGCGCGCCTGCGGGCGGACCGGTAGGCTCCGTAATCGTGACATCGCGTAATCCCCAGTGGAACACCTTGGCCCACCCGTTGGAAGTCGATGTGTTCGAGCGGGAAGAAAGCATCCAGCTGCTCCGGCGGCGCAACCCCGATCTGTCCACCGAGGAGGCGGACATGCTCGCCGAGGTCCTCGGCGACCTGCCGCTCGCGGTGGAGCAGGCATCGGCGTGGCGGGCCGAGACCGGCATGCCTCCGGCCGAATATCTGAGGGTGTTCGAAGAAAAGAGCGCTGAGCTGATGGCGGTGTCCCCGCCGACTCAGTACGAGAAGACCGTCGCCACCGCGTGGAACGTCTCCCTCGACCACGTCGAAGGGAAGAACGCCGGGGCCATCCAACTCCTGGAACTCTGCGCCTATTTCGCGCCGGAACCAGTCTCCAGGCAGTTCTTCACCAACGCGGTTTCCGAGCCGATCGCCCCGGAGCTGGACCGGATCTTCACCGACCCGATCCGGCTCAGCCGGGCCATCCGCGAGATCAGCCGCTACTCCCTGGCGAAGATCGACCACCGCACCAACTCGATCCAGATGCACCGGCTGGTCCAGGCGGTGCTCGAAGCGCGCATGGCGGAGGAGCAACGCCGTACATTCCGGCACGGAGCGCACTTGCTCCTCGCGGCGAACGCCCCCAGCGACCCGCGTGCCCCGCAGAACTGGACGCGTTTCGGTGAGCTCTACCCGCATGTCATCGCCTCCCAGGCGTCGCTTTCGCCCAACCGCAATGTGCGCCAGATGGTCTACAACGTCGCGGAATACCTCTTCTACTGGGGCGATCACGAGGCGGCGTTGGACTTCTCCAGCGAGACGTACGAGAACTGGTGCCGGCTCTTCGGCGAGGACGACCAGCAGACGTTGATCCTGGGTCGGCATGTGCGTTACATCATGTGGACGATGGGCCGCTATCCGCAGGCCGCGGCCCTGGGGGAGCGCATGCTCGCCACGCTGGAGGAGGCCGGCCCGGATCTCGAGGAGGAGTACCTGCGCGTCAAGGGCCAGGTGTCCGGTGACCGCAGAGCGCGCGGGGACTACCGAGGCGCGCTGGAGTTCGACGAGGAGGTCTACGCGCGGGCCGTCAGGTCGTACGGCGACGAGGACCCCGAGACCTTGCTCCATGCCCACAACCTCGCGGTGACCCGGCGCGGCAACGGCCTCTTCCGCGAAGCGCGGGACCTGGACGAGGCCAGCTGGCGCACCAAGGTGCAGATGTTCGGCGCGGACGCGCCCACCACTCTCAACTCGGAGGTCTCACTCACCCTGGACAAGCAGGAACTCGGGGAGTACGCAGCGTCGGAGAAGGCCTGCGAGGACGCGGTCGACACTTTCCGCGGTACGTTCGGCGACCTCCACCCGTCCGCACTGCGGGCGGTGGCGAGGCTCGGGGTGGCGCAGCGCAAGGCGGGCCATCACGAGGCTGCGCAGGCCAGCACGGAGATGGCCCGGACCGCGCTCATCGACCGGTACGGCGAGCGCAGCCCCGACGGCCTGCAGGCTTCGCTCAACCTCTCCATCGACCTGCGGCAGAACGGGAAGTTCCCGGAGGCGCTGAAGCTGGGGGAGCGAACCCGGGCGTTGTACGCGGAGGTATTCGGCAAGGACCATCCGCACACCGTCGCGGCCGATGCCAATCTCGCTGTCACGCTGCGGCTGCTCGACCGGGTGGACGAGGCGCGGAAGCTGAACGAGTCGGCACTGACCCGTTTCCGGGCACCGCTCGGCGACGCACACCCGCACACATTGATCTGCGCGATCAACCTGGCCAACGATCTCTTCGCCCAGGGAGATGCTGCCGCGGCTCTGGAACTCGACCGGAAGACGACGGCAGCGCTGATCGAGAAGTTCGGCGAATCCCACCCCACTGTGCTTGTGCTGCGTGGCAATACCGCGTCGGACCTGAGGGCGCTGGGCCGTACCGGGGAGGCGGAGGAACTGCACCGGAATGCTGTGGACGCGATCAACGAGCAGTTGGGACCGGATCACCGGGCCAGTACTGACACGCTTGCCTGGCGCCGGGCCAATTGCGACGTCGACCCCATGCCGATCTAACAGATGCCGGGCGGACCGGCATCGCCCTGGCCGAGCCAACTGGCCAGGACGATCGGGTCCGGCGTCCGCTGTGACATCCGCCGGGCGGCACCGTGAACGCCAGCGACCATTTCAGGCACCGCCGTCAGGGCCTTGACGGCCTCCGGAGCACGGCCGGCGTCCGCCAGGGCCAGCCCCAGACCCGTCCATGCGCCAGGGTCGGCGGATGCGCTCTGGATATCCTGTGAGTAGAGGCGCCGCGCAGCGGCGAACTCGGCGCAGGCCCAGAGGACATCGGCCGACCCGGCCCCGGCGACCCCGGGCACGTGGTCACCCTGGCTGCCGCGCATTTTGTCGAGTGCCGCCGGGTCGGCGAGGCCGACGCGCACCAGCATGGCGCGGGCGTCGAGGTGCCGCGCCCCGGATTCCCGGATCTCCGGGTGCGGGCGAGGTGGCAGCGCGGGCGGTTGCTTCCGGCCCGCACACCAGGCGGCCGCCAGTCGCCCCACGTCGTCCGGATGAGGCCGCACATGGGCCAGCCTCCACGTCGCCCGGTGATCGGCGGCCATCCGGCGGGCCATCGTCACCTCGGGGCCTTCACCGGTCCGGTCGTGCAGCCGGACGACGGCCCCGAGCAGGTCCTGTAGGGCGTCACGTCCCAGCGCGGTCAGCGCGGGGTCGGTGGCCAGGTCCGGCAAGACGTCGGCCAGCTGGCCGAGCCACAGGGCACTTTCGAAGCGGGCGAGGCTGCTGACGTGTCCGGTGAGCTGCACGGCGCAAGCACTCCAGAACCGCGCTACCGCTGTGAAGGCGTAGGCGCCCTGCAGCATTCCCCCGAGCGGTCGGGGGTCATCGCGCCAGGGAGCGTAGTACAGCCGCTGCGCCGCGGCCGGGGGCGCGGGCTCGTGGAGCGGGTACAGGTGCATCAGCGCGCTGAGCTTGCTGTGCTGGAGTTCGTGCACCAGCGTGGCCGCGCAGAGGGGCGCCGTATCCGGCATGGACGATGCCAGTCCGCCGACGCCGTGCCCGCTGCTGACGCTGCGTACCCGGAACCGCTCGTGGGCCGGCATCGGCTGGAGGGAGCGCAGCAACCCGGCGGCCGCGTCGGCCGTCGGCGGATCCATGGTGGTCAACAGCCCGTACGCGTCTTGCAGCAGTCTGCTCCAGGAGTCGTACGCGCTCTGCGTCAACCGCTTGGCTGCACCGTCCGGCAGCGGGGCGAGCCGGTGGTGGCCGAGGTCGTCCAGCGTGATCCGGCGGGAAGCGCCTGCGCCGAGAGCCGGCCGACGCTGGGGCAGCCAGCCACGCGCCGGGTGCTCCGGGCCGGAGGGCAGACGCAGATAGCCGTATGCGCCGATGAGGGTGAGCCGGCCGCACACCGATCGGACCTCTGCCACGGTCCAGGTGTTCCGCTGCCGGTGCGCCGAGGGCAGCCGCGCCAGTCCCATCGTGGGCAGCCAGACCCTCTCCTGGAGGGCAGGGACGGGAAAGCTGAAGGTGAGGCCCGCCCGTGCCGCGGCCACGGCGGCCAGGGTGTGCAGATGTCCTGCCTCTGCCCACAAAGGGGTCTCGGCACGGTCGGCGGAGCGCAGCCGGGTCAACAGCCGGGTCAGCCACAGCCCGGTTTCCGGAAGGAGGAGCAATTCCTCCACCGCTGCCGGATTCTGGCGCTGTGCCGCGGCGAGTAGGTCCCAGGCCCGCTGGGCGGCAGGGAGCCGGCCGGTCACCCCGGCCAGAGGGCTGAGAGCATCCATCAGCAGATCGAACAACAGCAGGCGGTGGCTGTACTCGGCTCGCGAAAGCGCAGCGAGCGTGGCGGGACTGCCGTCGCCGCGCGCGAGTTCACGGAATTGCTGGGGTGTCAGTGAATGCCGCGACTCCGCTTCGTGCAGTGAGTCAGGGCGCATACGCTCCCTCTGCCTTGGCACCGGATCGGGACGGACCGGGGATGTCAGGCGGTCCAGCTGTTCTCTCCGCCGGGGGACAGGCTTCTGGCCGACCGCCCGACTTCCTCCAGCAGCCGCTTCTTGGCGGCCGCTCTGTCGTCGTTCGATCGAGCGCGCAACGCCTCCAGGGACGTACCAGTGAGATCAGGCAGATCCGATATGGCGGCGCTTTTCGGCTTTACCACTGCCGTGAGACCTCCCCCGAGTCAGTGCGATGCGATGTTCGACCCACACTTACATGATGTCCTATGCATGCGCTGCTGGAAACATGCTCAACCGGTCAGCCTGCGCCATCACAGGCTTGAAATGGCTGAATCACGAAGCGTCAATTCGCGTCGAGATGAGGCGGAGTAAACCACTCCGGATAACTCCGGAAGACCTCCAGGAGATCATCGAGCGCAGTCGTACCAGGATCAACCAGGGACACCGCCGACCACAAGTGCGTCAATCCGTCACCAAATGTCAGACAGGTTTCGACGAGATCCAGGATCTCCAGGAGCATTACCCCTGATCTGGCGACACTTCCCGCTATCTCATCAGGAAGCAAGCCAATGACCTGGCTACGCGACTCCGGCTGCCGCATCACCCCCACCGCGGCCAGTGCGTCGCGCAGACGACGTTTGTCGGACAGATCGAGTCTCCGCCCCGGAATCTTCCGCCTCACGGCGGTCCGCCCGGCCTCCCCGTCCCCTTCGAACCAGAGAGAGGTGGTAGTCCCGAACCGGCTGCGCAGCGCTTCGGCCAGTGGCCGGGGAGACCGCCGCCAGTCGGGGTGCTCGCGCAGCATCCGCAGAGCCTCGGCACTGAACACACCTGAGCGCATTCCATTGCGCGTCGCCTCACCGGGACCACAGGCGAACAGCACGTACTGATCGGCCTGCTGACGTGGAGTCGAACGCGGTATGGGGTCGGGCCGCAGGGCCCCAGCCGTCGTCGCCGGGTCAGCGTACGTCTGGCAGGCGTCGAACAGCCAGAGCTGGCGCGGATGTCCCGGTGCGCCGTCCGACCGGTACATAGCAAGCACCGCCTCGACGTCCAGACCACGCAGATCCCGGTGGACCGCATCCGCAAAAAGCAGTCGGCGGCTGCGATCGGCGTCGATGAGGCCATGCCCGGACCAGGCGACGAACAGCCAGTCAGTCCTCTCGTCCGCCAGCTCCCGGGTCAGCACCTGGTGCACGGTGTTCCGGTCGGCCGGGCGGTACGGCAGACCGAAGCCGTCGGCGAGTTCGCGGTTGCGCTCGAGTGGAGAGAGCAACAGGGTCAGCGACTCGTCCCTCACTCCGAGCTCCCGCAGCCAGCGCGCGTACCCCAGCGCGTCGTGCACCGGCCCGTCGAGGTTCCAGACCGACCCCGCCTCGTAAGACTCCACCCCGACCACGAGCGCCCGCATCCACATCTCCCGTCGCCTTACCCACAGCCATTGTGGGCCAACAGCAGGCCCCGGGGCGGCAGTCGGGACTCGTCCGCGCAGTACGCGTCCCGCACCGGGAGCTCGCCCGCCGTGAGGAAGGTGGTGACCCCGTGGCCGCCGCAGGCGTTGCCGTCGCCGAGGTCGTCATCCAGCCGAGGCCGCTCGATCGACGTCCGGGGCACGGCGGCTCCACGAAGTCCCACTCGGCATCGGTCAGTTCATGGCGGCGTATCACCCGACCGTGATCCACCAGCCGAGATTACATTGACGACAGACTCCAGCGGTGGTCGGGTGGCGGACTCAGTCCTGTGGGTCGGGATGGCCCCACAACATCCCGTCGTGGCTGCTCGCCTCCGGTCTTGTCGCCCTCGGCATGGACTGGAAGCAGGCCGTCTTCACCATCGCGCTGGCCAACTTGATCGTGCTCGGCCCGATGCTGCTAACCGGCCACGCCGGACCCAAGTACGGCATCCCGTTCCCCGTGCTGGCCCGCGCCTCCTTCGGTCTGCGCGGGGCCAACCTGCCCGTGCTGATCCGGGCCGCGGTGGCCTGCGCCTGGTTCGGCATCCAGACCTGGATCGGCGGCGTCGGTATCTTCACGCTGCTCGGGAAGATTTTCGGTGGCTGGGCGGACGCCTCCGAGATCGGCGGGCAGCCCTGGACGCTCTGGCTCTGCTTCGCCCTCTTCTGGGCGGTTGAACTCGCCATCATCTACCGGGGGATGGACACTCTGCGGCGGTTCGAGAACTGGGCGGCGCCCTTCGTCATCGTCGGCGCCCTGGTGCTGCTGGTCTGGGTCGCCGTCAAGGCCGGCGGCTTCGGCCCGCTGCTCGACCAGCCCTCGAAGCTCGGCTGGGGCGCGGACTTCTGGCCGGTCTTCTTCCCCTCCCTGATGGGCATGATCGCCTTCTGGGCCACGCTCTCCCTGAACATCCCCGACTTCACCCGCTTCGGCGCCGGTCAGCGCGCCCAGATCTGGGGCAAGAAGCTGGGCCTGCCGACCACGATGACGCTCTTCGCGCTCCTCTCGGTCCTGGTCACCTCCGGCTCACAGGCCGTGTACGGAAAGGCGATCTGGGACCCGGTCGAGCTCGTCGCCAGGACCGACAACGTCTTCGGACTGCTCTACGCCCTGGTGACCGTGCTGATCGCGACGATCTCCGTGAACATCGCGGCGAATGTGGTGTCGCCCGCGTACGACCTGGCCAACCTCGCACCCAAACTCATCAACTTCCGTACGGGCGCGCTGACCACAGGTGTCGTCGGTGTGCTGATCATGCCGTGGAAGCTCACCGAGACCCCGGAGCTGTACATCTTCACCTGGCTCGGCCTGGTCGGCGGTCTGCTCGGTACGGTGGCCGGCATCCTGATCGCCGACCACTGGATCGTCCGGCGCACCGTCCTCGACCTGGCCGACCTCTACCGCCCCGACGGCCGCTACTGGTACAAGGACGCTGGAACTGGCGCGCCGTCGGTGCCTTCGCGGTCGGCGGCGTTCTGGCCATCGGCGGTTCCCATTCCGCTCCCAGCAAGGGCCGTTCCCGGAGGACGGCCTGATCCCGTTCCTGAAGCCGCTCGCGGACTATGGCTGGGCGGTCGGTCTGGCCTCCTCACTGCTGTTGTACGTGCTGCTCAGTGGCCGGTCGGGGGTCACAGCGGCTACTGGGAACGGCTCAGCGGCGCGCTGATGTCGAGCGTCTCGGCCGGCGGCGGCGTGGCCGGCACCGGCTTGTCGAACGCGGAGAAGCTCACGGTCGCGTTCGCCTTCGGCGAGTCGCTCCGCACGTCGATCCTCAGCGGATACGGCTTGCCCGTGGCCGCGACGCACGTCGTCGGCGCCCGGGCCGGAACGGCCGCCCACCTGCGTACACAGGGTGAGGCCCAGCCCTGTTTTCTGTCACGGACGGTGGGGGACGGTGTCGGGGCACCGAGTCCGTCACCAGGAAGAGGAAATGCGAACGATGAAGCTGTGCATGGGGAGTCTGTCCGGGGCCGTGCTGCGGGGCGCCGTTGTCGCAGGAATGACCGCGGCGCTCGCGGCACCCGCGACGGCTGCCACCGCCGTGACCCCCATGGCGACGCCGCCCGGCCTGTCCTGCGACACGGGAAAGCACGAGATCGACGACCACACGGGATACGCGCTGTGCCGGAACGACGGCACCACGGCGCAGACCTTCTGGGTGCACCTGGTCTGCGGCTGGTCGCCGGACGTGGACGGTGAACACGTCACCCTCAACCCCGGCCAGTCCGGCCAGTCCACCGCACACTGCGCGGGCATCGGCACCGGGATCGGCGAGATCAGCGTCCGGCCGTAGGGCAGCCCGCCGGAGCGGGCGTGTGTGAGCGCGGTGGTGAGTCGACAGTCCTCGGCCGACCGGGTCCGTTACCGCGCGGCTGTCCGTATCCGCCATTTGCGGTTTGTCCGCGTTCCATGGGGAAACCTCGATTTTCACCCGTATGACGGGGAAGTCCGCCGCCCGCAGTTCGGCCGAACGGAGCAGAGCGGCGGCCCGCCGCTCGGTGAGGGTGCCGTGCCCGGTCTCGGTCAGCATGGGCTGGTCGGGCATGGAACCGCGGTCCAGGACGATGCGGGCGAGCTTCAGTCCGATCCGGCCCGCCCAGTGTTCCAGGCGCGCACTCGCATCCAAGCGCCGGCCGCGGTGTCGAGGCGCACCGTCAGATGCGTCTCGAACTCTCCCGCGAACTCTGCTCCCACAGGCCCCACCCCAGCCGTTCGGTCTGTCCACTCCTGCCGGAGAAACCAGCAAGCGGTACGGACACTCCCCGTTGAACGGTTGAGTGGACCGGCCGCTACTCGTTACCCTCCAGTAAGTTCGCTTGGGCGGACAGATTCGGAAGGCGCGGGCACGCGTCGAAATCCGGGAGGCAGGCAGGCCATGTCCTCAGCAGAGTTCACCGAGTCGACCGGACTGGCGGACAGCGCACGCGAGCTGGCCGACGGCCGGACCACCTCGATCCAGCAGGTGTCCGCCGCCCTCGAACGCATCGAAGCGAGCCAGAGCACTCTCAACGCCTTCCGGCACCTCCGTGCCACTGAAGCGCTCGCCGAGGCCGCCGAAGCCGACCGGCGCCTTGCCGTGGGGGAGCGGCTGCCCCTGCTCGGGGTGCCGGTCGCCGTCAAGGACGACACCGATGTCGCCGGAATGCCCACCTACTTCGGCTGCCGCGGCGACCTGCCCGCGGCCACCGCCGACAGCGAGGCCGTCCGCCGGCTCCGCGCCGCCGGGGCCGTGATCGTCGGGAAGACCAACTCCTGCGAGCTCGGACAGTGGCCCTTCACCGAAGGACCCGCCTTCGGTGCCACCCGTAACCCCTGGAACACCGACCACACCCCCGGCGGCTCGTCCGGCGGTTCCGCCGCGGCCGTAGCCGCCGGGCTGGTGCCCGCCGCCCTTGGCTCGGACGGCGCCGGGTCCGTCCGTATCCCCGCCGCCTGGACCCATCTCGTCGGCATCAAACCGCAGCGCGGCCGGATCTCGGTCCACCCGCACCACGACGCCTTCCAGGGCCTCACCGTCAACGGTCCGCTGGCCCGCACCGTCGCTGACGCCGCCCTGCTGCTCGACGCGGCCGCCGGACCGCACCCCGACGACCTGCACCGGCCACCGCCCGTCGCGGCCTCGGCCGCCGCCGGCCGCGACCCCGGCAGACTGCGGATCGCCCTCGCGTGGCAGCCCCCGTTCACTCTCACCGGTACCGCCCCCCACCCCGACGTACGAAGGGCTGTCACCGTACTCGCCGAGGCGCTCGCCCGGCTCGGCCATCAGGTCGAGGAGGCCAGGCCCCGTTACGGGCTGATCGGTCTCGGCTTCGTCCCCCGTGCCACGGCCGGGATCGCCGAACTTGCCGCGCTCCACCCCGAACCCGCCCTCCTCGACCCGCGCACCCGTAGCGCCCTGCGCACCGGCACCCGGCTCGGGGGACAGGTGGTGCGGGCGGCCCGGGCCCGGGAGGTGCGCCAGCAGCGCAGGATCGGTGCGCTCTTCCACGCGCCCCGGGTGGGAGCCCGGTTCGACGTACTGCTCACCCCGACGACGGCAGCGCCCCCACCCCGGATCGGCACATTCGACGGCCTGAGCGCCTGGCGCACCGATGTGGCGATCACCGAGGCGTGTCCGTACGCCTGGCCGTGGAATGTGCTGGGCTGGCCGGGCATCAATGTCCCGGCCGGGTTCACCCACGACGGGCTCCCCATCGGCGCTCAGCTGCTCGGCCCCTCCCGCAGTGAGGAGCTGCTGATCTCCCTCGCCGCCCAGCTGGAGGCCGATCAGCGCTGGTACGAGCACCGGCCGCCTGCCCCCGCGGGCTTCTGACGCACCGCCGGTCAGAGCGGGCGGCGGGCGTCGACCACTCACACCCCCGCCCGCAGCAGCACGCCCTCCGCTGCCTCGTACGGCAGCAGGCTGTCCGTCATCGAGGCCCGGGTGGTGTCGGAGACGGTGAGACCCGGCGTACGGGAGACGAAGAAGTCCACCGCGTCCGCCGCGTCCCGCCCCCAGCAGGTCGTGGCCGTCACGGGGGCGATGCCGATCTCCTCGAAGCCCGCCGCGCCCAGCACCTTCCGGACATGCTCCGGGTCCGAGAGCGAGGCCATGGCCTCCGCGACGGCGTTCTCCACCGGGTGCTCCTGTCCCAGCAGCGAAGCCAGCAGCCCGAGCGCCTTGCGCTCCTCGCCGTCCGGCGACGGGGGCTGCGGGCAGATGAACGCCAGCCGGCCGCCGGGGCGAAGGGCGCGCGCGATATTGGTGAACGCCGCGATGTGGTCGGCGAAGAACATGACGCCGCCCCGGCTGATCGCCACGTCATAGCCGCCGGGCTCGAACGGATGGACCTGTGCGTCCCCCAACTCGTAAGAGACGGAGGGGAATTCTCCAGGGTTGGTGAGAGCCCTGGCGCGTTCGACGAGCGGCACGGAGACGTCGACGCCGGTGACCCGGCCCCGCGGGGCGCGCCGGGCGGCGATCCGGGTCGAGGGCCCGCTGCCGCAGCCGATGTCGACGACCCGGTCCTCCGCGCCGATCGCCGCGGCGTCGAACAGCGGCTCGTCGAAGCGGGCCAGCATGGCGTTGTAGCGGTCGGGATGGTCGGCCCAGTGCAGGCCGATCGGTCCGTTCCACGCGTCGGACACAGTCATGCGTGCTCCTCGGTCCTAGCGGTCAGGGTTGCCTCGATGCGCTCGACGGCGCAGATCGCGCCGAACGCGATCAGATGAACCAGGCAGTGATCGGTGAACGGCGGCGCCAGCCAGGCCGCCACGTCCTCGTCCGTGATCCGGTACGGGGCACGCGCCGCGAGCAGCGCGAGCCGTGCGCCCGGCCGCTCCGCCCGGTCCGGCAGTTCCTCGCCGTGCAGGGGGAGCGGGGCGACACCGTCCCAGGCCGCCACCGACGCCCGTACCAGCGCCGCGTCGTCGTCGCTGAGCAGCCCCGCGCCCAGGTGCGCCGCCGCTCGCAGCGCGCCGAACGCGGTGCCGATCGGGGTGTCCGCCGCCCACTCGGCCGCCACCACCTCCTTTCCGGTGCGCGACGCCTGACCGGCCAGCAGGGACTCCCGCATGACGGCCCAGGTGCCGGCCAGCAGGGGCGGTGCGGCGGACAGGACGACAAAGGTCGTGGCGCGGTCGATGCCGAAGTCGGTGGCCAGCTGTGCGTACACATCGGCGACCACTCCGGTCGCCGACTTCGGCGGTTCGGGTGAGGTGTATCGAAAGGGTCCGGTCATGGAGACGATGCTCACCCGTCGAACGGTGCCCGGTCGTCGTACAGCCGAAGGCAGTCGAGGATGGTCCCGGCCGACCAGCGGTGGCCGCGACTACTGCCCCGGGAGTAGCGCGGAGTCCGTCCCGCAGGATGATGACCACGCTTGCAGCGGAGTTAGGGTGCGGCTCATGCAGGGGGACATCGACCGGCGGACTCACCTGCTGGACATCGCACTCGCCGTCGCGATCGGCGCGGCGGTCCTCGCCGCGGCCTACGCCGCCTCGGGGCCGGACGCACTCGACCTGCTGCTCGTCGCAGTCGGCACCCTGGCACTCGCCGGGCACCGGCGGGCGCCGCGCGCCGTGCTCGCCGTCACCACCGTCTCCATGCTGGGGTACGTCGTGCACGCCCACCCCGGAAGCTGGGCGGCGTTCCCCGTGCTGGCCGCCGTGCATGCGGCGGCACGCAATGGACACCGCGTGGGGGGCATCGCCGCGGGCGTTCTCTTCCTCGCCGGGTACTTCACGGTCCTGATCGTCGCCGCACCCAGCGCACAGGACACCGTCGAGCGGACCCTGCTGCTGCTCGGCTGGTTCCTCTGCGCCGGGGTCACCGGACTCATCGACAAGAACTGGCAGGCGCCCCGGCGGGCACCCGCCTGCATCCTCGCTTCGAACCGGTCGATCGCCTCGAACGCCCGTGACATGCCCTCCCCTCCATCTGGACCCACCGGCAGCAGTGCCGGACGAGGTCAGGCCGGCGCAGGAGAAGGGCTGTCACAATGCGCGATTGGCGAATGCCCCCGATAGCCGCGACCTGTCGGGGGTCCGGAGCGGTGGGACGGACCCCTACGGCACGCGCGCGGTCCACTCCTCGGTGGCGAACTTCGTCCGCACCAGTTCCTCCGCGCGGGCCATCTCTTCCGCTGTGACTTCGCCGGTGGTCAGCCCGTAGCGGTTGCGGAAGGAGGCGATCATGTTCTCGATGACCTGCTCCCGGGCGAGGCCCGTCTGCCGGCGGAGCGGGTCGACGCGCTTCTTGGCGCTCTTGGTGCCCTTGTCGGACATCTTCTCCTTGCCGATGCGGAGCACCTCGAGCATTTTGTCGGCGTCGATGTCGTAGGACATCGTCACGTGATGGAGGACGGCTCCAGGGCCGCCATCAGGGCCGACCATGCGCTTCTGGGCGGCACCGGCAATCTTTCCGGCATCGGTGGCGATGTCGTTGAGGGGCTGGTACCAGGCCTTGATGCCCATGTCGCCGAGTGCGCCCAGGACCCAGTCGTCGAGGTAGGCGTAGCTGTCGGCGAAGGAGAGGCCCGAGACCAGGGACTCCGGCACGGACAGGGAGTATGTGATTGTACTCATGGGCTCTACGAACATGGCACCACCACCAGAAATGCGGCGAACCACGGTCATCCCGTGCTTCGCGGCCCCTTCGGGGTCCACCTCGTTCCGCAGGGACTGGAAGCTGCCGATGATCACAGCAGGCGAGGCCCATTCCCAGACCCGCAGCGTGGGTGCCCGTCGCCCGGCGGCCACCTCGGCGGTGAGGACCTCGTCCAGCGCCATGTGCAGGGCCGGGGCCTGCGGCTCCATGTGCACCAGCTGCCAGTTGTAGTCGCTCCACTCGGTCGCGTGGGCCAAGGCTCGCCGAACGGCGATGCCGACGCCCTCCGCGGTCAGTCCGAGCATGACGGTCGACTCCGGCAGTGCCGCCGTGATCCGGGCCGCGAGGCCTGCGGCGTCCGTCGAAGAAGGGGCGCCCTCCAGGGCCCTGTTGATCGAGAGGATCGCCTCGTCGGGCTCCAGGAAGAAGTCCCCGGCGACGCGCACGTTGCGTAGACCGCCTTCCTCGACGTTCAGATCTACGACGACAAGCTTGCCGCCGGGCACCTTGTACTCGCCATGCACGGCTTCGTCCCCTTCCAGTGCGCGGCGTGGTTCCTGAGCCCCTGTTGCTCCGACATCCGGATAGACGCGCACATACTTCGCATCGCACTTTAATGCTCGCTCGTGACGAGCGGCTACGCAGCCCCGATGCCGCTGGAGCGGCATCGGAAGTGCGACCGTCAGGCCTGCCATACGCCTGCGGGCCGAACAGAACCCGGACCACATGTGCGACCCCGGACGGCCAGAGTTCTGTACTTCACGGACGGCTCGCTCGCGAAGCTCGTCGGATACTTCCGGGGTGCAGGCATCAGACCCTGTGCTTCCCATCTGCCGAGGCAATCATGCCCGGCTTCAGGGCCGCTACAGAATCCGGTTCAGCTCAGATGGGCGAATAGTCCGGGCTCGGGCTCGGGTCCTCGCGTCGGATTCCGCCCAGGCCCGGCAGTCATTGCGGTTGCCGGGCAGCAGCTTCCGGACGGCAACGACCAGCCGGGTGTCGGCGTCGATGACGGCGGTTGAAGGGGAGGCATCGCGTCGAGTTGGGCCCACAGCCAATGGCGTCGGGCGCGGTTCTCGGCACGTTTGTTCGACGTGGCCTTGAGGTCTTCGCGCACTACGCGCCGCTGGGTGTTCTGTTCCTGGATCTCGATGTTGCGCTCGTTGATCGCGTCGAAAATCGAATCGATGTGGTGCATGCGGAGCTTGTCGAGGCGCAGTGGCCGAGATGCGGCTTCAGGTGGACGCGGATATCGCACTCGTAGCGAGCTGCCCCGCCGCGCCGCAGACGCTTGCGTCCCCCCAGCCAGATGTCGAGCCACTCTGCCACGGTGACCTTTGAGTTCAGGGGCTGCCCTGTTTTGAAGCGGCGGCGGGTCGCGTCGTAGTCCGCGACCGGGTCCTCAAGACCGCTCCCAACGGCTGGCGACCTCCGAGAAGCGAGGTTTCAGAGAATCGGATGCTCGTGTTCGGAAACCGCTATCCTGGAGAGGGCGCCTCAAGGTTCCTCAACTTCGCCTCGTGGGAGAGCGGTTGTATGTCGTGGGTCCAGGAGTTGCCGGAGGTCCTCACGCGGTCCGACTTCGCCTCCATAGTGGGGCGCGAGCCCCGCAGCATCGAGCTGATGGCGAGCCGCGGGCTTGTCGCGGACCCGACCCATCGCAACCGCGGGAAGTGCGTATGGAAGGAGGAGGTCGCGCTGGACTGGTTCCGCGCCTTGCACGAGCACGCGGTGGTCGTGCCCGCGAATTGTTTGGCCGTGGCCGAACTCGCCATGTACAACGCGTACTTGTGCCCACTCAGCAGCAGCCACGTGGGGCTCGCCCGCCCCCGGCTGTTCGTGATGTATCGGCCGGGGGGCCAGGGCCTGGTCTTCAACGTCAATGCGGTGGAGACCGTCAACCAGCAGGTCCCCGGGACCCGTAGTACGACCGCGAGGACCCGGAAGATCGTGCGTGACGGGGAGACGCTGGACACCTCGCAGAAGCCGTGGACCGTCTTCTACCTCAGCGAGGCCGGCACGATCGACAAGATTGCGCCGGTGATCCAGCAGGGACGGTATCTGCGGGTCGACGACGTCCAGCAGGCACTGACTACCGGCCACCTCACTGTTCCCTCGCTCGACGAGGCGTTCCCCGCCCGGAAGTAACCGGAAACGGGCTGCCGCTGTGTGCACCCCTGCGGCGGCAGCGCGGGCCGGGCCATCGGCGGACGGAGGTCAGTTGGCCCGCGCGAGTTCGAGGAGTTCCTCGACTCCTTCCGCTCCGGCGTACTTCTTGAACCCGGGCAGCAGATCTCGGACGAGGGTGCGCCAGAGGTGGGCACCTACCTCGGTGGCCCTCGACCGCGTGACGAGCTCGAGCGCGCGATGCCCGGGGCGCCCAGCCGGCGCCCCGGCCTTTTCATAGTCGATCTCGACGGAGCGATGATCGGCCAGATCACGCTCACCAGAGCAACGGGGCACATTCGTCAGGCTGCCGGGGAGGCCGAGCTCGGCTACCTGTTCCTGCCGGAGGCGTGGGGATGCGGGTACGCCGCCGAGGCGTGCGCAGCAGCACTCGGCTGGTTCGCCGGCGCGCTTCCCGGCGAACCAGTGGTGCTCGCCACCCAGACCGCCAACGTCCGCTCGATGCGCCTCGCGGCGAAGCTGGGGTTCATCGAGGTAGAGCGGTTTGAGGACTACGGCGCCGAGCAGTGGTTCGGCGTGTGGTCTTCGGCCACGCCGTCCGATTGAGCTCGTGCTCGACAGCGCGGATCCGCAACTCGACAGCACTGCTAGGACGGAGCCCAGCGCTGTTGAAACTCGTG
Source organism: Streptomyces sp. NPDC005151 (assembly GCF_053599875.1). Taxonomy (NCBI): domain Bacteria; kingdom Bacillati; phylum Actinomycetota; class Actinomycetes; order Kitasatosporales; family Streptomycetaceae; genus Streptomyces; species Streptomyces sp. NPDC005151. The sequence goes on from NZ_JBSFYR010000056.1 coordinate 20,907, forward strand.
AACATCTCACCAGGCGGAGACGGCCGAACGCCTCCCGAAACGCTGTCGAAGCGCTGTCCGTTCTCGTGGACGAAGCCACTGAATGATATCTGAGGGTGTTAAGGCACATTGGTTACATCAGATGTGCTGCCTCGTCACTTCCGGTCGGAGCGTGCCACGTCCGGCGACGGGAGTGTCCGGTGGGTGGTCGTCGACGACTCCTTCGAGCTCCGTCCGGAGGCTTGCCTCTTCCTGGCGGGCCGTGAGTGGAACACCGGCCGGACCTACGCCCCGCGGATCGCGCTATACCTGTCCTACTGCCAGGAGTTCGGGATCGACTGGACGGCGCCGTCTCTGGCTCAGCTGATGGCATTTCAGCGCTGGTTGGTGGAGGAGCCGATGCCACCTCGAAGCCGTCGGCCCGGAGCTGAGCGGCAGTACCGCGCCAAGAGCACTGCGAACGTTCGGACGAGATGGCGCACCTGCGCGCGGACACGGGCGACTTCCAGGTCGTCACGGCCGCAGGCAGGCAGGGCGGCGCTGAGGAGGGCTTCGCCGGTCAAGGCGGGTGGCTGCGTGCCGAGGATGCCGGCCCTGAGCCGTTTCCGGCTGGCTCGGTCGGCTGCCGCCTGGGCATCGAACCACGGCCTCAGGTGGTCGACACGCCACTGGTGGTAGGACGTCGTCAGGTGATGGTCCGTCAGGTCGTGGCGGGCGATCCAGTGGGCGGTTCGCAGGGCGAGGGTTGATTCCCTGTCCGAGGGTCGGGTTGGTGTGGACGGCACTGTCGCCGATGCTGATCAGGCCAGTGACCTGCGGCCCGTGCTCGTCCACCAGCGCCGTCCACCGGTTGTCGAGTCCTGCCATCACGTGCACGGGGGTCACCGGCCGGTGGTGCAGGGACAGCCAGTCCGCTCCACCGGGGAAGAGTCTTGCCGCGGCGTCGAAGACCTGCGGATCTCGTCAGCGCCACCGCGAAGTAGCCGTTGTTGTCGGAGGGGAACACCCCGCAGGTGGCGAACGGGGCCGCTCCCCCGAGGGCGGGCGGCCCCAGCTCCCGGGCATTTCCTGCTCGCGGTGCCCGTGATTACCCGTCATTCCCCGCGGTTTCCCGCTAGATCGGGCTCGCGAGGGGCACGCCGACCCGTTCGATGCGAGCTTGTGGCGGGACGGTCGCTGAGGTGACTTCGGTTGGTCAGCCTGCTGTCGGGCGCTGCGGGACCTACGCTCGCATGAACCCGTGGCTCCGCTCCACTTTCGCCACATGCAGCGTGTAGCTCTGGTACCACTCGACTTGCCCGCGCTTTTGCGCCGCGCGGTGCTCGGCGTTGCACCGCCACTCCGTGAGGGCGTCGGCGTCGCGGAAGTACCCGACGGTGATGGACAGCCCACCAGGAGTCTGCGCGTGGTCCATCCCCAGGAACCCAGGGACGTCCTTCACCAGGTCTTCCATGCGTGCGTTGGTCTCGCTGTAGCCGCTCTGGTCCTGGGTTCGCACCGTAGTGAAGACAGCCACGTAGTAAGGGGGGTCATAGGCCTCGACGGGCGCGACAGGCGCTTCGGAGTGATTGCTCATGCCGCCACCGTAAGGCGGGATGCGCCCAACGATCCAGCGTCTTTCCTGAACGGGATACATAAGGGATCCGGCTCTTGATCAAAGCTGTCTGAACTGACGTTCTCCGGCCACCTTTGGTGACGGCGGAATCTGTGCGCGCAGTGTGTCTGCACATGAGCTATGTGCCTCATGTGTCAGAACCTATGACTTGCCAGCTGAGCTGCGATGATGCCTTGACAACCCCAGATAACCGTCGTGGTGGTGGCGTACATCGAATCGTGAGGCTCCCCCATGCTGCAGGGCCCCCGGATTCTGTCCAGGGGCCCTGCAGCGTGCTGCCGTTGAGCGTCAGTCGGGCAGGGGCACGCGGATAACGGGATCGAAGGGGCGTTTGTTGAAACCGCTGCGCACATTGCGGCAGCTCGGCGCCTTGCACATGAAGAACTCTTCGACGGTCCTGCGGCCCGTGCGGTTCTTGAGCCAGACCTTCTCGTTCCTGGTGAGGGGACGGTGCTGTTCGTCGGAGTCGCAGGTGAAGCAGTACATCGTGTCTGGTGGCATGACACCTCCTGAAACAGGCGGATAAGCCGAACGTCGAGCATATGAGGACGTGTTGGGGTCAAGACAGGGCCCAATCGGCCGTCTCCCGGGCGACGAAGTGCCGAAACCCGACAACTAGAGAGCGTTGACACACGACCCGGGCCCCGGTCGCCGCACAGGTCGGGCGGCGAGGCCTGCGGTGTCGGTGTGGGCCGGGGCGCCCTCCAGGGCCGCGTCGAGGGCGAGGATGGCGTCGTCGGGTTCGAGGAAGAAGTCGCCGGCGACCCGTATGAACCGGTACCCACCAATGACAACGCCACGGGTGACTCGGTTCATTCCATGCAATTCTCCCATTCTGGCCACGTGAGCCGTGAGGCCGAGGCGTTCCGGCGATCACGGCGCCGCTACTTGCCCTTGTCCTCCGCGAGGGTGTGCGCGACGAGGGCGCTGGCGTGGCCGTGGCCGAGGCCGTGCTCGGCCTTGAGCCAGGAGACCAGCTCCATGTGCTTGGTCAGGGGTGAGGACCGGATGAGGTCCTTCCACTCCGGGATCGGCCGACCGTACTTCTTCTCGATCGACGGAAAGTAGCTGGCGGGGCCGTTCACGGCTTCAGTCATGACCGCAGTCTGCCATGGCGCACCGGCCGTTGCCGGGTACCGAGAGGATGCTGCCGGACAGGGGTGCCGTCCCGTCAACTGCCCTGTGCGGAAGCCGTGCTTCCGCGTTCGATCAGCCCGGGCAGCGGTACCTGTACGGTGCGCGCCGTGCCGCCGTCGAGCAGCGCGGTCAGCTCGCGTGCGGCGATCCGCCCGAACGCGACCGTGTCCCGGGACAGCGCGGTGAGCCACGGGGCCGTCAGTCTGCACAGCGCGGAGTCCTCCCACGACACGACCGACACATCGCGCGGGACCGAGATGCCGAGCCCTGCGATGACGGCGGTCCCGGCAGCGGCCATCACATCGTTGTCGTAGATGATCGCGGTCGGCGGGACGGGCTGTTCCAGCACCCGGCGGGTGACGGCCGCTCCCTCCGTATCGGAGTAGTCCGTGGTCACCGAGTGGGCCTCGGCCAGCCCGCGCCGGTCGGCCTCGACGCGCAGGGAGCGGATGCGCCGGTCGGTGTGGGCGAGCGAGGGCAGGCCCGCGATGTGCACGATGCGACGGTGCCCCAGCTCGTGCAGCCGGCCCACGATCGCGGCCATGGCGCCCGCATCGTCCGCGCGCACCTGGGAGAGGCCCGGGTGCGGGCCGGTGTCGCTGCCGGGGAGCGCACCGATCACGACTCCGGGCAGCCCGAGCTCGTCCAGCAGCTCGGCACGTAGGTCGTCCGTCCGCGGATCGACGACCAGCACCCCGTCGACCCGGTGCTCCGCCCACCACCGACGGTAGACGGCGCACTCGGCGGTTACGTCCTCCACCACCTGGAAGAGAAGGCCGAGTTGGCGTTCGGCCAGCACCTCCTGAATGCCGGAGATCAGTTGCAGGAAGAACGAGTCCACGCCCAGACTCGCCGCAGGGCGGGCCACGACCAGTCCCACGGTGGCCGACCCCTCGCCCGACAGTGCGCGGGCGGCGGTGCTCGGCCGCCAGCCGAGCTGTTCGGCGACGCGCCGGATGCGGTCCCGGGTGATCTCCGAGACGCCGGGGCGGTCGTTGAGGGCGAAGGACACGGCGCTCTCCGACACTCCGGCGCGCTGGGCGATGTCCTTCATGGTCGGCCGTCGCGCAGGTGTGCGCCTGGTCGGCGGCGTCTCCCCGCCCGGTGGCCCCTTCGGTGTCACCCGGTCTGCCCTCTTCCTGCGTTCCCCATGGTTCTCGAGGGGTGCGGTGTTCGCTCCACCCCGGGGCATCGTAAGCCTTCCGACGGCATGGGTCGAACGAGGTCCGTTGTCGACTAATGCGCTTGAGCTGTGTAGGCCTAAAGCGCATTAGTCAATCACCGCCAATGCCTGTCTGTGCTGCTCTGACCTGCATGTATGGCGAAAGTTCGGGTTAATTTCAAGCGAATGTATTGACTTTGCGTCGCGCGCATTGGAAGGTCTGCTGGGCGTACGCAGCCGGTGAGTCCACCACGGACCCGGCGCGTCCCGTCCGCACGCCTGGTCCGAGCAAAGGAGCCGTTCACCGTGCGTATTTCCCGCAGAGCAGTCGCCGCTGCCGCCGTTCTCGCCGCTGTCCTCCCGCTGAGCGCCTGTGGCGGTGGATCCGGCGGGGACTCGTCCGACGGGTCCGGCAAGGTCGAAGGAAAGATCCAGGGCAGGATCACCTTCCAGACCTGGAACCTTCAGGCCAATTTCAAGCCGTACTTCACCGGGCTGATCGCGGACTTCGAGAAGAAGTACCCGGGCGCCGAGGTCAAGTGGGTCGACCGGCCGGCCGAGGGCTACGCGGACAAGATCAGCGCCGACGCAGCCGGTGGCACCCTGCCGGACGTCGTCAATGTCTCGCCCGACCTGGTCGCACCGCTGGCCAAGGCGGGGATCGCGCTGGACCTCGACAAGGCGGCGTCGAAGTACCGCAAGGAGTACCTCCTCGGCGCCTGGCAGAGCCATCGGATACCGGGCCTGGAGGGGACATACGCCTTCCCCTGGTACCTCAACACCGGCCCGCTGTTCTACAACAAGAGCCTCTTCAGGGAAGCCGGACTCGACCAGCAGAAGCCGCCGACCACGTACGACGAACTCTTCGACTCCGGTCTGAAGCTGGCCCGGCACAGCAAGGGCAGGGTCGCCACGCTGGCGAACGTACCCACCATCGAGGACTTCGGCCGGTACGGCGGACAGCTGATGAACAAGGACGGTACGGGCTTCGCCTTCAACGACGCCAAGGGCCTCGAACTGCTCACGCGCTACAAGGAGTTGTACGACGCCAAGGCGCTCGACCCGCAGGCGTTGACGGCGACCCCCGAGTCGTCCGGCCACAAGTTCCTCACCGGCTCCGTGGCGATGAACCCCGGCAGCGCGCTGGACCTGGAGAACTTCAAGAAGCAGGCGCCGAGTCTCTACAAGAACATCGGGATCACCGACCAGATCAGCAGCACCGGCAAGGCCAACATGTACGTCATGGGCGTGATGGTGAACGCGCAGACGAAGCAGAAGCCCGCGGCCGTGGCCTTCGCGCACTACGTGACCGACGCGACCCGCCAGATGGAGTTCGCGAAGCAGGTCGCCATCTTCCCGAGCACCGCCGGATCCCTCGACGACCCGTACTTCACCGAGGAGGACGGCACCGATGTGACGCGTGTCCGGGTCGCCGCCGCCAAGTCACTGAAGACGGCGGTCAATTACACGCCGGTCCTCTTCAGTGACCAGATGAAGACCGAGCTGCGCAATCAGATCGCGAAGGCGCTGCAGGGGAAGCAGAGCCCCAAGGAAGCTCTTGACAACGCTGTCAAGGCCTGCGACCGGCTCCTGCAGCAGAGCTGAGTCCTCTGTGAAGACCTCCGCCGTGCAATCCACCGATTCCCCGCCGCTCCGGGACACCGTCGCAGCGGTACCGGCGGCCCGGAGCACACGTTCCGGCGACCGCCGGTCCGGCCACCGGATCAGCCGTCATCTGCCCTTCAGTCCTTGGCTGTTCGCGGCCCCCGGACTGCTCGTCGTCGGCACCTTCAGCCTGTTCCCGTTCTTCAGCACCCTGGTCAACGCCTTCACGGACCGCCGGACGCTGATGCCCGGGAAGTTCGTCGGTCTGGCGAACTTCCGGGAGCTGATCCATGACGACATGTTCTGGACCGGACTGCGGAACAGCACGCTGTACGTCCTCGGTGTCGTCCCGGCCCTCGTCATCCTGCCGCTGCTGCTGGCGATGCTCGTCCAGCGGCACATTCCCGGCATAGCCTTCTTCCGCTCCGCGTTCTACACCCCCGTCGTCGCCTCCATCGTCGTCGTCGGTCTGATCTGGGTGTGGATGCTGGACGACCGGGGGCTCATCAACGCGGCGCTGGAAGCCGTCGGGATCGGAAAGGTCGGCTTCCTCAGCGACCAGTGGCTGCTGCTGTTCAGCGCGATGACGGTCACGGTCTGGAAGGGCCTCGGCTACTACATGATCATCTATCTGGCAGCGCTGGCCAACGTCCCCAGGGAACTCCACGAGGCGGCGTCCGTGGACGGTGCCGGAGCCGTCCGCCGATTCTTCACCGTGACCGTCCCCGCCGTCCGCTCCACCATGGTCCTCGTCGGGGCGCTGGCCTCGGTCGCCGCCTTCAAGGTGTTCTCCGAGGTCTATCTGATGGCCGGACCCTCCGGCGGTCCGGCAGGCGAGGACACCACCCTGGTGATGCTCGTCCAGCGCGTGGGCACCGGACTGACCGGGCGGGTCGGCTATGCCTCGGCCATCTCCGTCGTCATTTTCGTCGTGACGGTCGCCCTGATGCTCCTGGTGCTCCGCGCCGACCGCAAGGAGGACGCGTGAGCATCCTGAACATCACCGACGCCGAGGGGCGCCGCATCCCGGCCTGGCAGCTCCTGCTCCGTTACGTCCTGCTGCTCGCCGTACTCGCGCTGACCGTCGGACCGTTCCTGTGGCAGCTCTCGACCTCGCTCAAGGCACCCGGCGAGGACATCTTCAGTTCGCCGCCGAGCTTCCTGCCCAGTCATCCGACGCTGGACAACTACTCACGGGTCGCCGACACCATCCCGGTCTGGGACTACGCGCTGAACTCCCTCAAGGTGGCCACCGCCAATGTGGTGACCAACTGTGTCGGTTCCGCACTGGCCGGCTACGCGCTGGCCAGAATGCGGTACCGGGGGCGCGGGGCCGCGGCGCTGGCGTTCATCCTCGCCATGCTCGTCCCCGTCGAGGGCATCATCATCGCCCAGTTCACCACCATGCGTGAGCTCGGTCTGAACAACACCCTGATCGGTGTGCTGCTGCCGGGCTCCGTCGCCGCGATGAACGTCCTGCTGATGCGCAACGCCTTCCTCAACCTCCCGCACGAGGTGGAGGAGGCGGCGTTCGTCGACGGCGCCAACGTCTGGCAGCGGTTCTTCTGGATCGCCCTGCCCTCGGTCAGAGGCACCCTCGCCGTTGTCGCGATCTTCGCCTTCATGGGGGCCTGGGACGACTTCCTGTGGCCGCTGATCGTGCTGAGCGACCCGGGAAACTTCACCCTGACCATCGGGCTGAACTATCTGCACGGCACGTTCGCCAATGACGAACGCCTCGTCGCCGCGGGCACGATCATTGCCGTGCTCCCGCTCATCGTGCTCTTCGCCTGCCTGCAGCGCTTCTTCTTCAGGGGCGTCGGCGAAGGCGCCGTCAAGGGCTGACCCCGAGCCGCCGCCACCCCCCACCACAAGAACCAGGACACCCGTACCGTATGCCTCACTCCCCGCTGCGCTTCGGCGTCAACTACACGCCCAGCCAGGGCTGGTTCCACCACTGGCTGGACTTCGACCTCGACGTGGTCCGCGCCGACCTGGACTCGATCGCCGCACTCGGCCTCGACCACATCCGGGTCTTCCCGCTCTGGCCGCTCTTCCAGCCCAACCGCACCCTGATCCGGCCACGCGCCGTCGAACAGCTGGTCCAGCTCGTCGACGCCGCCGCCGAGCGCGGCCTCGACGTCAACGTGGACGGACTACAGGGCCACCTGTCGAGCTTCGACTTCCTGCCCGCGTGGACGCAGACCTGGCACCGGCGGAACATCTTCACCGACCCGGACGTGGTGGCGGGCCAGGCCGCGTACCTGCGTACGCTCGCCGCCGCCCTTGCCGACCGCCCGAATTTCATCGGCATGACCCTGGGCAACGAGATCAACCAGTTCTCGGGCCCTCCGCACCCCGACCCGGACCCCATCACCCCTGCGCAGGCGGGCAGTTGGCTGCGTACCCTGCTCGACTCCTGCGAGGCGGGGGCGCCCGGCAAGCTGCATCTGCATGCCGAGTACGACGCCGCCTGGTACCAGGACGACCACGCGTTCACCCCCGCCCACGCCGCCCGGATCGGCGCCGTCACCGCCGTGCACTCCTGGGTCTTCAACGGCACCGCCCAACGGCACGGCCGCACCGGTACCGCCACCGAGCACCACGCCGCCTACCTGGTCGAACTGTCCAAGGCGTGGGCCGTCGACCCGCACCGGCCGGTCTGGCTGCAGGAGGTCGGTGCCCCCTCGCCGCTCATCCCCGCCGAGCACGCCGCCGCGTTCACCGAGGCGACCGTTGCGAACGCGCTGGACTGCGAGGACGTGTGGGGCGTCACCTGGTGGTGCTCCCACGACGTGTCCCGCTCCCTGGCGGACTTCCCCGAACTCGAATACGGACTGGGTCTGTTGACCAACAACCGGCAGGTGAAACCGGCCGGGGAGGCCATCGCCCGGATCGTCGAGGAGCGGCGGGGGGCGGCCGTCCGGCCGGCTCGCCGCACCACGGCCCTGCTGGTCGACACCGGCGACGACGAGACCGCACCCCGCCGCTCGACGTGCGCCCCCGGCGGCGCGTTCTTCGAGGCGTTCGCCCGGCTCACCGCGGACGGGGTCCGGCCCACGGCCGTCCTCGCGAGCCAGGCCGGGAACAAGGAGCACCTGGCCGCGCGCGGCATCACCGACGTCCTCACCCCGGACCAGGTCCACTGACCCCGCCCGGTGCGCCCCGCCGCGCGCACCCGGTATCCGCCCCACCCGCCCCACCCGCCCCCACCTCACCACGGAGCCACCCTCATGCATGACGACCGCAGCCTGGTCGAAGCCCGTCTGGGGCGCGTCCTCGACGAGCGCATCCGACCGGCCGTATACCCGGAATCCGTACCGCTGGACGTCGCCGTCTGGACCGCGCCGGGCGAGCCCGTGCCGGTCGCCGAGGGCCTCGCCGCTCCGACCGTGCCGATCGCGGTCGGCGACCGGTGGGGCGCCCCCTGGGGCACCAGCTGGTTCCGGGTCTCCGGGACCGTCCCGCAGACGTGGGCGGGCCGCACCGTCGAGGCGCTCCTCGACCTCGGCTTCGACGAGAACATGCCCGGCTTCCAGTGCGAGGGCCTTGTCCACCGCCCCGACGGCACCCCGGTGAAGGGCCTCAACCCGCGCAACCAGTGGGTGCGCGTCGGAGCCCCCGCCGCAGGCGGCGAGGAGGTGCTGCTCCACATCGAGGCCGCCTCCAACCCGGTCATCCTCGACTACCACCCCTTCCTGCCCACGCGGCTCGGCGACAAGGAGACCGCGGGCAGCGAACCGCAGTACACCCTCGCCCGGATGGACCTCGCCGTCTTCGACGAGAACGTGTGGAACCTCGTCCAGGACCTGGAGGTGCTGGGCGAGCTGATGCAGGAACTTCCCATCGAGGGCGCTCGCCGCTGGGACCTCCTGCGAGCGATCGGCCGCGCCCTCGACGCGGTCGATCTGCAGGACGTGAACGGCACCGCGACCGCAGCCCGCGCCGAGCTCGCCGACGTCCTCGCGACCCCCGCCGAGCCGTCCGCGCACCGCATCAGCGCCGTCGGTCACGCCCACATCGACTCCGCCTGGCTGTGGCCGCTGCGCGAGACGGTCCGCAAGGTCGCCCGTACGACGTCCAACATGACCGCTCTCCTGGAGGACGAGCCCGACTTCGTCTTCGCGATGTCGCAGGCCCAGCAGTTCGCCTGGATCAAGGAGCACCGCCCCGAGGTCTACGCCAAGGTCAAGAAGGCCGTGGCAGAAGGGCGGTTCGTGCCGTCCGGCGGCATGTGGGTCGAGTCCGACACGAACATGCCGGGCTCCGAGGCGATGGCCCGTCAGTTCGTGCACGGAAAGCGGTTCTTCCTCGACGAGTTCGGCATCGAGAACGACGAGGCGTGGCTCCCCGACACGTTCGGATTCGCCGCGGGACTACCGCAGATCATCAAGGCTGCGGGATCCAAGTGGCTGCTCACGCAGAAGATTTCATGGAGCCAGACCAACAAGTTCCCTCACCACACCTTCCAGTGGGAGGGCATCGACGGCACCCGGATCTTCACCCACTTCCCGCCCGTCGACACCTACAACTGCTCGATGAAGGGCAGCGAGATCGCCCACGCGGCGAAGAACTTCAAGGACAAGGGCGTCGCCCAGCACTCCCTCGCGCCGTCCGGCTGGGGGGACGGTGGCGGCGGCACCACCCGCGAGATGATCGCCAAGGCGGCCAGGATGCGCAGCCTTGAAGGGTCGGCGACCGTGACGTGGGAGACCCCCACCGATTTCTTCACCAAGGCGGAGGCGGAGTACCCGAACGCGCCCGTGTGGGTCGGAGAGCTCTACCTGGAGCTGCACCGCGCCACCCTCACCAGCCAGGCGAAGACCAAGCAGGGCAACCGGCGCAGCGAGCACCTGCTGCGCGAGGCCGAGCTGTGGGCCGCGACCGCCGCCGTACGGACCGGGTTCCCTTACCCGTACGAGGAGTTGGACCGGATCTGGAAGGCAGTGCTGCTGCACCAGTTCCACGACATCCTGCCCGGCTCCTCGATCGCCTGGGTGCACCGCGAGGCCGAGAAGACCTACGCGGCTGTCGCCGAGGAACTGAACGGCATCGTGGACGCGGCGCAGCGTGCCCTGGCCGGCGACACCGCGGCGGGGGAGACGCTCCTCTTCAACTCCGCACCGCACGCGCGCGGCGGGATTCCGGCCGGTGGCGCCGGGGCGCTCACCACCGGCAGCGGCGGGCGGCTCGCACCGGGCGAGGGCGGCGGCCACGTCCTGGACAACGGCCTGCTCCGGGTGGAGATCGACGGCCGCGGGCTGGTCGTCTCCGCGTACGACATCGCCGCCGGGCGCGAGACCGTGGCGCCCGGAGGTGCCGCGAACCTGCTCCAGATCCACCCCGACTTCCCGAACATGTGGGACGCCTGGGACGTCGACGCGTTCTACCGCAACACCGTCACCGACCTGACGGACCTGGACGAGCTCACCCCGGTCGAGGCAGACGGATCGGTCGGCGTACGCATCGTCCGCAGCTTCGGCGACTCGAAGGTCACCCAGCTGCTGACACTGGCCCCGGGCGTCAAGCGGCTCGACATCGACACCGAGGTCGACTGGCACGAGACGGAGAAGTTCCTCAAGGCCGCGTTCCCGCTGGACATCCACGCCGAGCGGTACGCCTCCGAGACGCAGTTCGGCCACTTCTACCGGGCCACCCACACCAACACCAGTTGGGAGGCCGCCAAGTTCGAGGCATGCAACCACCGCTTCGTCCACGTGGAGGAGCCGGGCTGGGGCGTCGCGCTCGTCAACGACTCGACGTACGGCCACGACGTGACCCGTACCGTCCGCGACTCGACCGCCGGGACGACCACCACCGTCCGGGTCTCCCTGCTGCGTGCCCCGCGCTTCCCCGACCCCGAGACCGACCAGGGCGTGCACCGCTTCCGCCACGCGCTCGTGCCCGGCGCGACGATCGCCGACGCGGTCCGCGAGGGCTTCCGGATCAACCTGCCGGAGCGCCAGGTGGCCGGCGACCGCGCGGTGGCGCCACTCGTGACCGTCGACAACGACGCGGTCGTCGTCAGCGCGGTGAAACTGGCCGACGACGCGAGCGGCGATGTGGTCGTACGGCTCTACGAGTCGACGGGCGGCCGTGCCAAGGTGCGGCTCGGTGCGGGATTCGAGTTCGGTGACCTCGTGGTGACCGACCTGCTGGAGCGGCCGCTGGCCGGGGCGACGGTACCGGAGCGGGCGGGCGACGGTGTACAGCTGACGCTGCGCCCGTTCGAGCTGATCACGCTGCGGTTCGGGCGCAGCTGATGCGTGCGGCTGACGCGTCGCCGCTCAGCCGCTGAGGGGATGGCCGGACTGCGGCGGAAAGCCATGAGCTGCTCCCGTTCCAGTACATGGCCGAGGCGGTCCGGGACACACTCAACAGGCCACCGGAGGGCGTCGCAGCGCTCCCCTTCGCCGTCTTGGCGATCTGGTCCCTCATCGGGTTCCTCATCACCTACCGGATGACCTCCAGGCGGCCCTGAGCCGCGACCGCGGAAGGGCGGACGACTCCGCGATGCTCCTGGCCGGGCCCACTTGAGCCAGGAGCATCGCCCCGCGGATCCGTCCTCAGCCCCGGGCTCCAGGGCGACACTCTCCCCCGGGCGGACATCCGCGCGCGTTCTGCCCGCGCGGGATGACCGCCCACCACGAGAACGGCGGCCACCCGCACCCCGGTCACGTCATGACCCACAGGATTTTCACGGCGGCCTTCGACACCACCGGCGAACGGGGAAGGTACCCGGCTGCCGGCCCGGCCCGGCAGCCGCAGAGGATCCACTGCGACCGGCGCTTCCCTCCCGGCGCACCGCGCCTGGCAACCGGGCCGGCCGGCCGACGAGCGGGACCGGTCAGTCCCGGGCCGGGGCGGGAAGCGCTTCCACGACCGCCTCTTCGTCCGGCACCGCCAACTCCCTGACCCGGCAATCCCCACCTGGGCCGCCGGGCCATTCACGGAAGCGCCGGAACAGCATCGGCATGCCTCGGGCGACCGAGAGGTCGGAGCTGTCCATGACCTGCATGTGCACATGGGGCTGGGTCGAGTTGCCGGAGTTGCCGCAGTTCGCGAGGTGCTGGCCGGCCACCACCCGCTGTCCGGCGGACACCTGGACGGAGCCGGACTTGAGGTGCACCAGGGCAACGTAGGGGCCGTGCTCCGACAGCGAAATGATCAGATGGTTCCCTGCGATGGCGTTCGCCCCTCGGCGTACCCGTGCGGCCTGGCCCAGCATGTACGGCACCAGGGCGAGCTGCGACCTGCGTGCCTCGTGGTCGGGCTCGCTGTCGTGGGCCGCGATCACGGTGCCGGCGGCGGGAGCCAGGACCGACCGGCCGAAACTGTGGAAGAGCTCGGGCGGTTCGGTGGCGAAGAAGGTCCGCCAGCTGCGGTGGCCGGCCGTGCGGTGGCGGTCGTCCACGCCGATGAAGTCAATGGCGTGACTGCTGCCGAACAGCTCGGTCCCATGACTCGGAATCCGCCGTGCCGGGCTGTTCCTGGCACGCCACAGCCCGGTGAAGGGCAGCGAGAGCTCGACGCCCCGCGCCCGAGTCTCCGCCTGCCCCGGCGGCGACGCCTGCCGTGGCGAAGGCGGTGGCGCCGATCGCGACGGTGCGCGCGACGAAGAGCCGCCGGGAGGGGTCCTTCCCACCAGGGGCGTCGGGTCCGTCCGATGACGGTGTGGCGGCCCGCCGGGCGAGGCCCCGGCGGAGCAGGAGGCGGACGAGTTCGCCCAGGAGCAGCGCGAGGGTGAGGTACATCAGCAGCGGCAGCCAGACCTCACCCGCCGGGGTGAGGACCCGTGCGATCTCGAACGGCGGCTCGGCGGGCCCGGCGAACAGCAGGACCGCTGTGGTCGCCGAGAGCAGCCACACCAGCACCGTGCCGGCACGCCGCCACGGGGAGCCCTCGTGGGAGACGTCTTTGACGAGGCGCCGGAACAGGTGCCGGTGGACGGCCGTCAGAGCCAAGAGGATCAAGGCGGCGTTCAGGAGCAGAAGAGCAGTGCCGGTCCGTGACATGTGTCGAACCTAGCCGCCGGGCGTGTGTCCGCTTCATGAGCCGACCGTCACAGCGGACGGCGCGACCCGCGGCGACACCTGCCACATCGATGTCGTCGACCGCTGGGGCAACGGTCTCCGCCACCCCCAGCGGCGGCTGGCTGCAGTCCAACCCGGTCGCCGGAGCTCGGCTTCCCGCTCGGCACCCGTCTCCAGATGGCGTGGCTCGACGAGGGCCTGCCGAACTCCCTCACCCCCGGCCGCCGCCCCGCACCACCCTCACCCCGTCCCTCGCCCTGCGCAACGGCGTCCCGGTGATGGCGTTCGGCACGCCCGGCGGCGACCAGCAGGACCAGTGGCAGCTGCACTTCTTCCTCGCCGTCGCCCTGCGCGCCGAGGTACGCGGCGGACTCGGCCTGCAGGGCGCCATCGACGCCCCGAACTGGCACAACGACAGCTTCCCCGGCTCGTTCTTCCCGCGCGGCATGCGGCCCGGCAGCGTCACCGTCGAGGAGCGCATGGACCCGGTGGTCGTCGAGGAGCTCCGCCGCCGCAGCCATGACGTCACCGTGGGCGACCCGTGGCCGGAAGGGCGGATGTGCGCCGTCGCCCGCGATCCGGAGACCGGTGTGCTCTCCGCCGTTGCGAGCCCCCGCGGCATGCAGGGGTTGTGAGCTGCTGTCGGTTTGCTGAGGTGAAGCGGTTCCGGCAGCTCATCTCCGGCATGCCGACCGGCAAGCTCAAGGCCCGGCTGGTGTCCATGGCCGCCGAACACGGCCTGAGCATTGTCGCGGTCGACCCCGCCTACACCAGCATGTGGGGTGCCCAGCACTGGCAGAAACCGCTGACCACCCCACGCCGAAAGATGTCCCGTCACGATGCCGCGGGCATCGCGATCGGACGACGCGCCCTCGGGCACCCGGTCCGGCGTCGGACGGCACCGCCCCCGCACGACCGGAGTGATCGTGCGGGGCATCGGACCGTCCAGGCCGGGTCAGGTGACCAGGGGCGTGAGGGAACCCGCCCGCCCGCGACGGACCACGCCCCTGGAGGAGTGCCGCCGAGCGGGAAGCGAAAGCGGGAACCCAGTGCATCCAAAACCGTTCGGGATGCGCCCAGGACGCAGCAGTGGGTCCAAGACTCACTTACGCACACTGGTTAGGAACGGTACGCCGTCGGTCGCTGACCGGTCACCTCCGCGTCATGACCAGGCCGTCGGGTTCCCGGTGGACCGTGCTTAGCTGGAGGCATGATCGATGCCTTCCTTGCCGGGGACCTGACCGAGGTCGAGGAGGCGGTCCGCGCAGCGGCCGCCGCCGAGATCATGCCGCGCTACCGGCAGCTTGCCGCACACGAGATCGTCGAGAAGAGCGGCCCGCACGACCTCGTCACCACCGCCGACCGCCTTGCCGAGGAACACCTCACCGCGTCCCTGACGCGGCTGCTCCCCGGTTCGGTGGTCGTCGGTGAGGAGGCGGTCCACGCCGATCCGAAGGTGTACGACGCCCTGGGCGGCGACGCACCGGTCTGGATCGTCGATCCGGTCGACGGGACCCGCCAGTTCGTCCGCGGCGAGCCCGGCTTCTGCACCCTCGTCGCCCTCGCCCACCACGGCGAACTACTTGCCTCCTGGACGTACGCCGCGGCACTGAACGAGATGGCGGTCGCGGTACGCGGCCGGGGAGCCGTGCTCAACGGTGTGCCGATACGCTCCGGATCGCCCGCGCCCGGCGCCGAACTCGACGTCGCGATGTCGCACCCCGACTACACCACCGCCGCCCAGAAGCGGGCCCTGCTCGGCCTGTTCGTCGACGGCATCCACGCCCGTCCGTGCGGCTCCGCGGGCCTCGAATACCTGGCTGTCGCCCGCGGCGACCAGGACGCGGTCGCCTTCAACTGGGAGTACGCCTGGGACCATGCGGCGGGCCTGCTCCTGGTCACCGAGGCGGGCGGCGCCCAGGCCACGCTCTCGGGCGCCCCGTTCCGCATCGTCGGGGGCAACGACCTGCCGTTCACGGCCGCCCGCGACAAGGCGACGGCCGAACGGATCCTGGCGGCGCTGCGCGCCGGGGGCTGACCTTCACCGGCGGCACCGGTCAGGCGATGAGCGCGCGGGTCACCGCGGCGAGCCGGGCCCGGGCCCGCGGGTCGTACGCCTGCTCATGGGCCCTGGTGTCCGTGAATCGGTCGAAGTACCGCCCGGTGACGGTGGCCAGAGCCGGGTCGGTGATCAGCCGCACGACGGGCCGTACACCCTCGTCGACCGGGACGGCGCGACAGCGGCTACGCCGCCCGGTGCAGCACCAGGCAGAACGGGTGCCCAGCCGGATCGGCATAGATCCGCCACGGCCGCTCGGCCCGCTCCGCGTCCGCCTCCCCGCCCCCGGTCCCGCTCGTGCTCCCGTCGTCGAGCACGGTCGCGCCCGCCGCGACGACCTCCGTCTGCGCAGCGTCCAGATCCGGCACGCCGAAGTCCAGATGGAACTGCTGGGGCCGCGCCGGGTCCGGCCACCGCGGCGGCCGGTGGTCCGCCACCCGCTGGAACGCCAGGACGAGACCGGCGTCGGTGTGCAGCGTCGCCCAGTCCTCGCCGAGCGTCCACCGCCGGTCCGGCTCGTTGACCCGGCCGCCGAGGACCGACCCGTAGAACTCGGCCAGGCGTACGGGATCGGGGCAGTCGAGCACCACGCACTGAAGTTCGGCGATCATGCCCGGACCCTAAACCCGGCCCGGTACCCGGCAGGGCACCTTTTCACCCGAGAACCTCCCGCACGTCGCGCACCACGGACGCCGCCGTCTCCACCGCGGCCGTGTCCAGGCCGCGCAGCGCCCCACCGACCCGCTCGGCGAAGTCCGCCGGAGTCTCCGGCAGCAGCGCGGCCGCGGCCAGTGCCCCCTTCTCGTTCAGGCACCAGGTGCGGTGGTGGGCGTGGAGAGCCTGCGCCAGAATGCCGAACGCTCGCGACAGACAGAGCGCGACATGGAGCGTGTCCCCGGAGGACGCCGACTTGCGTGCCGCCGTGACGGAGAAGTCCGCCTCCCACGCGGCGTCGCAGAGCGCCCTGCGCAGGGGGTCCGGATAGTTACGCGTCTGCTGCTGAAGTTCCGTCAATTCGCCGTAGGGGTCGGCCAGTACGCGGCCCAGGGCGACCTCGCCCGGATAGCAGGGCGACCAGAAGCCCAGCGGATGGCCGGGCTGGACGCCCACCTCGAAGCGGCCCTCGCGGCAGTCGGACCAGACGCTCTCGACCCGGTCCAGATCGCGCAGGATCCAGTCCACCGCCGTGCCGTCCACCCGAAGCCAGGCGCCGCCGTTGACCCAGGGACCCCAGCCGCCCGGACCGGCCACCTCCACCGGGGAGCGCTGCGCCTGAGAGGCGAGTGCGGTGAGGGCGACCAGGTCGAGTGTCCCGCGGTAGTAGACGCCGAGATCCCAGTCGGAGTCCGGGCGATGCGTTGAGCGGGCGCGGCTGCCGCCGAGGGCGACGGCCCGGACGCCGGACACCGCGGTCAGCCGGGCCGCCATGTCGTCGACCATCGATGCGCGAACTCGTTCTGCTGCCGATTCCGTATTCATCGGCCCGGACGGTACCCGCATTCATCGGCCCGGACGGTACCCGCGGTTCGGTTGTCGGCGCAGCGGAATATCCTGGAGTTTCTTGCCGTCGGCTGACGAAGGAGTCCGAAGGTGCCATCGATGCTCGATGCCGTCGTCGTGGGGGCGGGCCCCAACGGACTGACCGCCGCAGCCGAACTGGCCCGCCGGGGCTTCTCCGTGGAAGTGTTCGAGGCGCAGGAGACGGTCGGGGGCGGCGCCCGTACCGAGGAGCTCACACTCCCCGGCTTCCGCCACGACCCGTGTTCAGCCGTGCATCCGCTGGGCATCGGCTCGCCCGCGTTCGCCCGGATGCCGCTCGCCCGGCACGGTCTGGAGTGGCTCCAGCCCGAGCTGTCGCTCGCTCACCCCTTCCCGGACGGCTCCGCCGCCGTGCTCACCGGTTCGGTGGGGGAGAGCGCCATGTCGCTCGGACCGCAGGACGCGGGGGCGTACCGCAGGCTGCTCGCCCCGTACCTCGGCCACTGGGACACGCTCGCGGAGGACATCCTGCGCACGCCGTGGATCGGGCTGCCGCGCGATCCGTACCGCTGGGTCCGGTTCGGGCTGGACGCGATCCAGCCCGCCACGCTCCTCGCCCGCCGGTTCCGGGGCGTGAAGGCGCGCGGCCTGTTCGCCGGACTCGCCGCCCACGCCATAGCCCCCACCAGCGGCCTTGCGACCGGCGGCATCGCGCTGCTCTTCGCCGTCGCCGCCCACGAGAACGGCTGGCCGGTGCCGCGAGGCGGCTCACAGGCCATCTCCGACGCCCTCGCCTCGTACGTACGTGAACTGGGCGGCACGATCCGTACCGGCACGGAGGTCAAGCGCCTCGACGAGCTCCCGCCCGCCCGCGCCTATGTCTTCGACACCTCGCCGACCGCCCTCGCACGGATCGCCGGACTGGGCCAGGCCTACCGCGGCTACCGGTACGGCGCCTCCTGCTTCAAGATCGACTATGCGCTGTCGGGCCCCGTCCCCTGGACCGCGAAGGAGGCCCGGCGGGCCGGCACGGTCCATATCGGGCCCACGGCAGGCGAGATCGACAGCGCGATGCGGGCAGCCGTGGCGGGCCGCGACCCGAGCGTGCCGTTCCTGATCACTGCACAGCCCAGCCTGATCGACCCGTCCCGCGCACCCGAGGGCCGTCACGTCTTCTGGGTGTACGGACATGTCCCGGCGGGCTGGGAGGGCGACGCCACCGAGGTCATCGAGAGGCAGTTGGAGCGGTTCGCCCCCGGCTTCCGCGATCTGGTGCTCGCCCGCGCCGTCGCGGGCCCGCCGCAACTCGCCGCGCGCAACGCCAATTACGTCGGCGGTGACATCGCGTGCGGTGCGTTCGCCGGTCTGCAGACGGTGATCCGGCCCAAGCTGGCCCGCGTGCCGTACGCGACGGCGCACCCGGCGGTGTTCCTGTGCTCCTCGGCCACCCCGCCCGGGCCCGGCGTGCACGGGATGTCCGGCCACCACGCGGCGAAGGCGGTGTGGCGCAGGCTCCGCGCGACCTGAGGTCAGGCCGAAGAGGCTGCGGGGCAAGGCGCCCGAGCACGCCGCCCCGCGAACCTCGGCCACCGGCGTCCTGCCCGGCCAGCCGGTCATGCGGCACACCTGGCGCCCTGCCGGTGAACTCGGTACGGCGGAGTTCCCGTCCCGCGGAGCAGCCCCGGGAACGGCAGGATGGGAGCATGCGCACACCGTTCCTTGGCAGTGAGCGGAAGTGAGTCCGCGCACTGGCGCGCCCCGAACGGTCTTGGGCGCGTCGCGCGGCCGATGGCGGTGGACGCGTAGTCCACGGCATCCACTGTGTAGCCCATCGCCTTCAGCAGCCGTGCCAGTTCGCCCGTCCCGCACGCGACGTCCAGCGCCGCGCCGCCCAACACAACTAGCTGTTGCTGGCCATGACGTTGTTGGCGGCGGCAGATTGAGTCAAATCGGTGGCGAGCTGGTTAAGCGAGTCATGTTGGTATGCACCCGTGCAAACGATTGTTAGTGGCGGGTGTGCGCGATGTCGCCGGCGCTGCGGCATGGTGTCGTTGCCCAGGACGGGAGCCAGGCCGTCTCGGGGAGCGGTGTCAGGCTTGCGAAGTGGTTGATGATCGCCCGAAGTCCCGGGTGCGGATTCGTTCTGGGGAACATGAGGGAGAGCGGGTAGGCGAGCGTCGGGTTCACGATCGGGATGCGGCGCAGGTCGTAGTTCGTCGGCCAGATGTACCGGTCGCGCGCGCCGACGAGGGTGGCCACGTCGGCGGAGTCCGCGAGGGCGTCGAGGAGTACCTCGTTACCGAAGTTCGGGCCTGCCGCGTCGATGCGGAGGTCGAAGGCGGTGGCGAGCTGATCGTAGAACTCTGCCCATTCGCTTCGGGGCGCGATACCCGGCACCCAGATCCGAAGCTTGCGCAGCTGGGGTGGTGTCAGTGTTCGTGCGGAGGCGAGCGGATGCCTGGGGCCGACGAGGAGTTCCAGTGGGGAGTCGAAGGCGTGGATCATTTGCACGTCGCGCGGCAGCGTGGCCGGATCGGTGACGGTGCGGAACGAGGCGTCGATATCGCCTGCCTGGACGGCGGCGGCCGCCCCGTGAGGGTCGTTGACCCTGAGGGTCACCACGTCGAGGTCGGTTTCGGGATGCGATCGCCAATAGTCGTGCAGAACGACGGCCTGCGCGCTTCGCAGGCCGAGAACGTCGATCCGAAGGGCCCGCGAGCCCGGCCTGACCGCGGTGACGGCGCGATCGACACCCGCGACGATACTCCGTGCGTGCGGGAGGAACGCCTGGCCGTCGAGCGTCAGTTCGACCCCTCGGGCGGTACGGGTGAACAGGCGGACCTCCAGCTCGCGCTCTAGGGCGGCGATCCGCTTCGAGACCGCCTGCTGTGTCACGCCCAGCTCGTCGGCCGCGTGTTGCAACTGTCCGAGCTCGGCCGCCCGGACGAACGATCGCACTGCCTCGGTATCCATTGGTCCAGCTTATGCCCGCCCAACTGATCGTTGTGGCTCGCCGAAAGGCGGTTGTTTGATCCTGCTCTCGTGTAGCCGATGTGATTCAGGTACCCAAACATCGGTTGTTGCGGAGGAGTCATGTGCGCGTGAAATTGGGGTCCAGTTTCGGCTGGCTGTGGTCGGCCTACGCCGTCAGCACGTATGGCACGTGGATCGCCTTCGGAGCGTTCCCACTCATCGCGGTTCGAGTGCTGCACTCGTCGGCATTCGAGGTTTCGCTTCTGCAGGCAGCCGGGCTTGCCGTCGCGGCGATCATTGCGTTCCCGCTCGGGCCGTGGGTCGAGCACCGGGCCAAGCGTCCGGTGATGATGACGATGGACCTGGCTCGGTTCCTCGCGATGGCGAGTATTCCGGTCGCGTACTTCCTCGGCTTGCTGTCCTACGGCCAGCTGCTGATCGTCTCGGTCATCTCCGGAACCGCAAGCATCGCCTTCACCGCCGCATCCGGTGCGTACCTGAAATACCTCGTCCGCAGCGATCACCTCCTTACCGCGAACGGGAGATTCGAGGGCACGAGCTGGGTGGCGACTGCGGCCGGACCGCCCCTCGGCGGCGCGCTCATCGGGCTGCTCGGCCCGGTCGTCACTGTCATGGCCGACGCCCTCAGCTACCTGCTATCCGCGCTCGGGGTCCTCCGCATCCGCGGAGGCGACGTCGCGGCACCCCGCGACCCGGCCACCAGGTTGCGCAGAGCCGACCTTCTTGGTGGCTGGCGGTTCATCCTCCACGACCGCGCACTACGGTGCCTGTTCCTCAACTCGATCCTGGTCGGCGGCCTGATCATGGCCACCGTCCCGCTCCTGGCCGTCCTCCTGCTGGGCGAATACCACTTCCCGGCCTGGCAATACGGTCTTGCCTTCGGCATCCCGGCACTCGGCGGCTTCGTGGGCGCCCGCCTCTCCGCACGCCTCGTGAAGCGTTACGGCCGGCACCGGGTCATGACCGGCTCCGGCTGGCTGCGATCGCTCTTCCCGCTCGGTCTCGCGTTCATCCATCCCGGCATCCCCGGACTCCTCACCGTGATCATCGTCGAGGGCCTGCTGATCACATGCATGGGCATCTTCAACCCGATCTACGCCACAGAACGCCTGCAACGGACTCCCGCGGATCATGCCGCCCAAGTCCTCAGCACATGGAGTGTCAGCAGCAAACTCGTGCAGGCCACCCTCATGGTGATCTGGGGCATCCTCGCCACACTCACCAGCCCCCTCGCCGCGATCACCATCTCCGGCGTTCTCCTGCTCGCCACCCCACTCTTGCTGCCCAAACGGACACACTTGTCCGACCCTGAACCCGCCGTGTGGGCCGAAGACGTCCGGGCCGCATGACTCACCGCAACGCCCCGCTCACCCCGGAAGGGCGCCGCAGGCTCATCGAGCGCTGTCGCACCCGCCCGGTCGCGCATGTTGCCGCGGAGATGGGGATATCGCGAGCGACGGCGTCGAAGTGGGTGAATCGTTACCGCCGCTACGGCGAGCTCGGACTGCGCGCGGATCGCCGTCCGCACGGTCCTGGCGGAGGCGGGAGCGCCGGTGGAGGAGGTGCGATTCGTGCTGTTCGACGCACATGCGTACGCGGAGTTCGAAGAGGCCCTGGCAGCGCAAGGCTGATGTCGGATTTCCGCTAGCCCGGCGCTATCGGGTGGCTCATGCTTGAGCCATGTACACCGACACCGAGCGCTGCGTACGGGCCGTCCAGTCCAAGGACGCCCGCTTCGACGGCTGGTTCTTCACGGCGGTCCTGACCACCAGGATCTACTGCCGTCCGAGCTGCCCCGTCGTGCCGCCCAAGGTCGAGAACATGACCTTCTACCCAAGTGCCGCCGCCTGCCAGCAGGCCGGGTTCCGGGCGTGCAAGCGGTGCCGGCCCGACACCAGCCCCGGCTCCCCGGAGTGGAACGCCCGCGCCGACTCCGTCGCCCGTGCGATGCGGCTCATCGGGGATGGGGTCGTCGACCGCGAGGGTGTGCCGGGGCTGGCCGCCCGGCTCGGCTACTCCGCCCGGCAGATCGAGCGGCAGCTGCTCGCCGAGCTGGGTGCCGGTCCGCTCGCCCTGGCCCGCGCCCAGCGCGCCCAGACCGCCCGGCTGCTCATCGAGACGACCGAACTCCCCATGGCCGACGTGGTGTTCGCGGCCGGGTTCTCGTCCATCCGTACCTTCAACGACACCGTCCGTGAGGTCTTCGCGCTCGCGCCGAGCGAGCTGCGCACCCGCGCCGCCCGGTCCGCGAAACCGCCGTCGACGCCGGGAGTGATAACGCTTCGGCTGCCGTACCGGGCCCCGCTCAATCCCTCCAACCTCTTCGGCCATCTCGCCGCGACCGCGGTTCCCGGCGTCGAGGAGTGGCGCGACGGCGCCTACCGCCGGACGCTCACCCTCCCGTACGGGCACGGCATCGTCGCCCTCACTCCGCGCCCCGACCACATCGCGTGCCGGCTCTCGCTCACCGACCCGCGCGATCTCACCCTCGCCATCAGCCGCTGCCGCTGGCTGCTCGACCTGGACGCCGACCCGGTGGCCGTCGACGATCAGCTGCGGGCCGATCCGCTGCTCGCCCCGCTGGTCGACAAGGCGCCGGGGCGACGGGTGCCGCGTACCGTCGACGGGGCGGAGTTCGCTGTACGGGCGGTGCTCGGCCAGCAGGTCTCGACCGCTGCCGCCCGCACCCACGCGGCCCGCCTGGTCACCGCCCACGGCATCTCCGTCGACGACCCCGAGGGCGGTCTTACCCACCTCTTCCCGACCCCGGAAGCGCTCGCCGGGCTCGACCCCGAGCAGCTCGCGCTGCCGCGCAGCCGTCGCACCACCCTCACGACCCTCGTCGGCGCTCTCGCCGACGGCTCGCTGCAACTCGGCACCGACACCGACTGGGAAAGGACCCGGGCCGAACTCATCACCCTGCCCGGCTTCGGCCCCTGGACCGTCGAGGTCATCGCGATGCGAGCGCTCGGCGACCCGGACGCCTTCCTCCCCACCGACCTCGGCATCCGGCGGGCGGCGGAGGAACTCGGTCTCCCGTCGACCCCCGCGGCGCTGACCGCACGCGCGGCGGCCTGGCGTCCCTGGCGGGCGTACGCGGTCCAGTATCTTTGGACCGTCGACGATCACCCCATCAATCACCTTCCCGTATAAGGGAGTTCACGCATGACTGCGACACGCGCCGCGACCCGGCAGCACACGGTCGTCGACAGCCCGTACGGTCCATTGACCCTCGTCGCCACCGACGGCGTCCTCTCCGGCCTCTATATGACCGGACAGCGGCACCGCCCGCCCGAGGAAACCTTCGGCGACCCGGACCCACGCCCCTTCACGGAGACGATCCGCCAGCTGGACGCCTACTTCGCGGGCGAGCTGCGGGAGTTCGACCTGCCCCTGCACCTGGACGGCACCCCGTTCCAGCGCAGCGTATGGGAAGAGCTCCGGTCGATCCCGTACGGCGAGACACGCTCGTACGGGGAACTCGCCGAAAACCTGGGCAAGCCGGGTGCTTCCCGCGCTGTGGGCCTGGCCAACGGCAAGAACCCGGTCGGGATCATCGTCCCCTGCCACCGGGTCATCGGAGCGTCGGGCGGCCTCACCGGCTACGGCGGCGGACTCGACCGCAAGCAGCGGCTGCTGGCCTTCGAGAACGGCACGGAGGGCGACACACCGGCGCTCTTCTAGTGCCGAGCTCCGGACACGCCGAAGCCCGGCGGACGCACGGGGCGACCGTCGGGCTTCGTGGTGGCTGCGCCATGGAACCGGCTCAGGCCATGAAGATCTCGACGACCGACCAGATCGCCAGCCCCAGCATGCACAGGCCACCGATGCGCTGCACAGTCTTGAGCGGCACCCGCTTGGCGATGAAGCGCCCGGCGACCAGCGCCAGCGCCGAGACGGACATCAGAGCGGCCGCGGAGCCGATGGCCGTGGACCAGGTGCCGTTGCTGGCGGCCAGGTTGGCGGTGGTGATCTGGGTGAGGTCACCCCATTCGCTGATGAACACCGCCATGAATGCGGTCGAGTAGACCGGCCAGAAGCCGGTCACGGTCCTGGTTTCGCTCTCCTCGTCGCCGTCGCCACCCCCGGCGCGCAGCAGCATGAACGCGCCGAACGCGAAGAGGACGGCCGAGACGAGCTTGACGATCCAGTCGGGCAGCAGCCCGATCAGACCGCCCGCGCCGACGGCGATCGCGACATGCACGAGAAACGCGGACGAGGTGCCGAACCAGACGTAGAGCGGCCGCATGCGCGTGCCCATGGCCAGCGACGCGAACATGGTCTTGTCGGGGAGCTCCGCGAGGAAGATCAGCCCGAAGGCGGTGACGATCGCCAGGGGGTCGAGATGCATTCCGGGTGGCTTTCTGTGAGAGCCGGGCCCGGGCCTTTCCGCGAAGCGCCACTCGGGCTTTTCGGAGGACCACTCGGCCCGGCATGACTGCAGCGCCCACAAGGTGCGGGCGTGTCATACCTGACCGAAGGTCTCGCCCGCCCGTAATGATCTACGAGCCCGGCCACCGGGAACCCGGGGGTTCCAGTGTGTCGACGACCGGTTTGCGGGGCTACTCCCCTTCGCAGCCACCCACCTTACCTCACCGGTTCACTCGGCCGCCGCGGGAGGGGTGCAGGTGTTCGATTGCGGAGAGTGCTCGATAGAGTCCCACGGTGATCATCCGCGCCACCACCTGGAGCGTTCCCGCATGAGCCGCCGCACGCGCAAGGCTGCCGCGCCCGCCCAGGGCGCGCCCCGCCCCACCGTCAGCGTCTGCCGCGGCTGCTGCTGCGGTACGCCGAAGATCCCGGACGTGGACCATGCCGGACAGCTCGCCACGCTGCGCCGGTCACTCGGCGAGATCGTCACGGTGCGGGCCGTCGAATGTCTGGACGCGTGCGAGCAGGCCAATGTGATGGTCGTGCAGCCGTCGGCCGAGGGCAGGAGGGCGGGTGGCCGCCCGGTCTGGCTCGGCCTGGTCAACGACCCGGATGCCGTCGCCGACATCGTCACCTGGGTCGAGGCGGGCGGCCCCGGCCTCGCGGACGCCCCCGACATTCTCGACCTCTACACGTTCCGGCCCTCGCGCCGCATCGCGCAGGAACTGGACAGGGCCTAGACCGGCCTGGACCTCCTTCTCCCAGGTGCGGTGGGGGAAGTCCGCCACGAGCGGGGCGATCTCCGGGAGGTGGTCCTCCAGCGCGAAGTGCCCGGTGTCGAAGAGGTGCAGTTCGGCGTCGGGCAGATCGCGCACATAGGCGCGGGCGCCGGGTTCGGGGAAGAATATGTCGTTACCGATCATGTTGCGTGAAAGCCTCGGCCATCAGGCCGGGGATGAAACGCATCTCCGGGTTGCTCTGACCCGCAGGTCAGAGCGGACGTTGTTGCTGAGCGATGTGCTGGCGGATGATCGCGAGTGGTGCCCCGCCGCAGGAGCCTGCGCAGCAGGACGGTGACCTGAACCGGCCGTGCACGGTGGTGCGATGGGCGCGACCGGTTCATGAGGGAAGGCTCACCGCACGGCGGGGCGGGCGAGGTCGTTCCCCGGGGAGGGGCACTAGCCGCCGGTCCCCGGGGCTGCCTCGGCGGACAGCCGCGCGAGCAGCGACGGCAGCGCGGTCCCGATGGGCTCGCGGATCGTCTCCTGCGCCAGTTCGTCGTACGGCGTCGGCTCGGCGTTCACCACGATCAGCCGCGCCCCGTGCTCCGCCGCGATCCCGGCCAGCGACGCGGCGGGCTGTACCTGCAGCGTCGTACCGACCGCGATGAACACCTCGCACGCCTTCGCGATCGACATCGCCTCGCCCAGCACCACTGGATCGAGCCGCTCACCGAACATGACGGTCGCCGACTTCAGGATGCCGCCGCAGACCGTGCACGCCGGGTCCGCCTCACCCGCCTCCACCCGGGTCAGCGCCGCCGCCATCGGTGAGCGGGCATGGCAGCGGGTGCAGACCACCTGACGCGCGGTGCCGTGCAGTTCGAGGACCTTGCGGGCGGAGAGGCCGGCCAGCTGATGCAGCCCGTCGACATTCTGCGTGATCACCCGCACGGGGACCCCGGACCGCTCCAGGTCCGCCACGGCACGGTGGGCCGCGTTCGGCTCGGCGCGCCAGGTCGCGCTGGTGCGGCGCATCTGCCAGGAGCGGCGGCGGATCTCCGGATCGGCCATGTAGAAGTCGTACGTGACGAGCTTCTCGGCCTCCGGGTCCTTCCGCCAGAGCCCGTTCGGCCCGCGGTAGTCGGGGATGCCGGAATCCGTGGAGATTCCGGCGCCGCTGAGGATCGCGACGAGAGTCATACGTGCGAGCGTACGCAGCGGCGGCTGCCGCCCGCGAGGTGATATCGGCCGGTGCTGGGTCCTGTCGTCAAACTGCCGTTCGCCGGGAGCGGCAGCGGAACGGAAGACGCATGCGAGGCCGGAGCCGGGGCCTGATCTGCGGCCGCGCTTCCGACGGTGCCGACAACTTCCTTACGCACGAGCATTGTGATGGCCTGTCAGAACAGCGGACGCGGAGGCACACGATGCCGATACGGGATGAATGACCGTGAGTCGGGAGGTCAGGAGGCGACGGGCCTGCCGTCCTCCAGCTCCACGGCGCCCGCTCCGGAGTCGAGCACCTCCAGCGCCGCCCGGACCCGGTGTCCGAGGGAACCGGGCAGATACCGGCCGAGTGCGCCGCGTTCCACCAGCTTCCAGGAGAGGAGCTCCTCCTCCTGCAGCCGGATCGCCGTCAACTGCGCCTCGTCCAGGACCCCGCCGTCGTACAGGTAGGCGGCGATCGGAGGCCGCTCGGGGCTGCGTGCCCAGTCGATCGCCAGCAGCCGTCCCGGCTCCAGATCGAGGCCGATCTCCTCGACCGTTTCGCGGCGTGCGGCCTGCCGCGGGGTCTCGCCCTCGTCGGACTCGATCGTTCCACCGGGCAGGGCCCAGCCGTCCCGGTAGTTCGGCTCGACGAGCAGCACTCGTCCTTCCCCGTCCCGGAAGACGGTTGCCGCGGCGGCCAGCACCTTGGGCAGTCCTGCGATGTACGTGGCGTAGTCAGTGGTGGTCACGTGCGCAGCGTAATGGGGGCCGGCGCGTCCGCCGTTCCGCAGGTCCAGGGCCCGGACACCCATGGGCAGAGGGCCGGTGCTCCGGATACGGTCGGGGCGGCGCGACTGCCTGTTCGAAAGCAAGGGATGCAAGGTGACGGACGGAGCAGTGATGGAGACCGCCCGCGTGCTCGTCGCGGCGGACAAGTTCAAGGGCTCGCTCACGGCGGTACAGGTCGCGGAGCGGGTGACGGCCGGGCTGCGGCGCGTCGTCCCCCAGGTGCAGGTCGAGACCCTGCCCGTGGCGGACGGCGGCGACGGCACGGTGGCGGCGGCGGTGGCCGCCGGATTCGAGCGGCGCGAGGCGCAGGTGACCGGGCCGCGCGGGGAGACCGTGACCGCGGCGTACGCCCTGCGGGGCACCACCGCGGTGGTGGAGATGGCCGAGGCCTCCGGCCTTCAGCATCTTCCGGCGGGGGTGTTCGCCCCCCTGACGGCCACGACGTACGGCTCCGGCGAGCTGCTGGCCGCAGCGCTGGACGCGGGCGCCCGGACCATTGTGTTCGGGGTCGGCGGCAGTGCCACCACAGACGGCGGCGCGGGCATGCTCGCCGCACTCGGCGCCCGCTTCCTCGACGCGGACGGCAAGCCCGTCGGCCCCGGGGGTGGTGGCCTCGCGGAGCTGGCCGAGGCGGATCTGACCGGCCTCGACCCGCGGCTGGCCGATGTGGACCTGATCCTCGCCAGCGACGTGGACAACCCGCTGACCGGCCCGAAGGGCGCCCCGGAGGTCTACGGGCGGCAGAAGGGCGCGACCGAGGACGACATCGCGACCCTCGATGCGGCACTCACCCACTACGCGTCCGTCCTCGGCGCGGACCACGCGAAACTGCCCGGGGCGGGTGCGGCAGGCGGCATCGGTTACGGGGCGCTCGTCGCTCTCGGCGCCCGGTTCCGCCCCGGCATAGAGGTCATGCTCGACGTCCTCGGCTTCGCCCCGGCGCTGGCCCGCGCCACGCTGGTGATCACGGGGGAGGGCTCCCTCGACGAGCAGACCCTGCACGGCAAGGCTCCGGCGGGCGTCGCGGCGGCGGCTCGCGCGGCGGGCCTGGAGGTGGTGGCGGTCTGCGGCCGCCTCGCGCTGCCCCCGGAGGCGCTGGGACGTGCGGGCATCCGGCGCGCGTACGCCCTCACGGACCTGGAGCCGGACCCCGCCGTATGCATGGCGCAGGCGGGGCCACTGCTGGAGCGGGTGGCGGAGGGGATCGCGCGCGACTTCCTGTCGTGAGCAGAGCCCCTGTCGAGCTGAGGTGGGGCGAGGCCGTTCCCTCGCCGACCGGCCGCCGCCGGTGCACGGAGTCGGCGTCACCGGCGAGCGCTGTCACGGCCGGCCCACGCTCGTGATCCGGGCGCAGGCCGCGGCAACCTCGCCGCCTGCGTGAGACAACGCATCGCCTTCGCCGCCCTGATCGCCACCGTTGTGTTCCGGGATCGCTTCGACCGCATCCGAGTCACTGCCGGCGCCGCGGCCCGGCCGGACTTCCTGAGCGGCATCGTCACCCTGGAACTCGCCCACCGTTCCTTGGCAGTGAGCGGAAGTGAGTCCGCGCACTGGCGCGCCCCGAACGGTCTTGGGCGCACTGGTCGTCCGCTTTCACCTCCGGGCGG